>CAYSFO010000014.1:0-31568 GCA_964430695.1 uncultured Muribaculaceae bacterium
GAACGAACTTAAGAGTACTTTTAGACCTGAATTTATCAACCGTATTGATGTAATTATTGTATTTAAATCATTAACAAAAACGGTAATTAATGCTGTTTTAGATAAAATTATCAATGAAATTGAAACTCGTTTAGTGCCTAGTAATATTAAAATTGAGTTAACAAATCAAGCAAGAGAAAAAATTATTGAGGATTCTTATGATAAGAGCTATGGAGCTCGTCCAATAAAAAGATATGTAACACGTAATATTGAAACTTTACTTGCCAATTTAATTTTAGAAGATAAAGTTAAATTTAATGATACGTTAGTCATTGATTATAAAAATGAGCAATATGTTATTGAAGTAGAGGAGTAAAAAATAAAAAAAACCAATTTTGTGAAATTAACAAATTGGTTTTTTTTAAATGCCAATAACTTTACAAAAGGATTCATTTATGATTGATTTTAGTGCAATAATTTATTATTGACAAATGGGGGGAGGTTCAGTTATAATAAAATTTCAATTAGAGGGGGATGGATTGATGAACAAAGTATACATTCAAAATTTAGCGATGCTTACTACCAATAATTGTAATCTTAATTGTGGGCATTGTTTAAGAGGTTGTAAAAACAATAAAAATATGTCTAAAGAAGTAGTAGAAGCAACACTGAATCAAACTGGAGCTATTTTCCATTTAGGTATATCTGGTGGTGAACCTACTTTAGCATTAGATGCCCTTGAAAATATTTTTAGTTATGTTATTAATCAAAAAATTCTTATAAATCAACTATCGATGACAATTAATGGTACAAATTATAGTGTAGAATTTTTAAAACTACTTGATTATATAAGTAATTATATACCAGGTATTAAGATCATGTTTGAAATATCCCATGATGTTTATCATCAACAAGAACTAGAAAGATTAAATATGGTTGAAGCATATAAGGAAAATATTAAAAAATACGCCGAATCTGAATATTTTTATGGATTACGTGGATTAGATTATCAATTAAAATTATTTAGAGAAGGAAATGCAGAAAGTTTAAATCAAAATTTAACTAGTGCTTTAAAACCTATGGACATAGTTGTTACTTATGTCGGTAGATTTTCAAGATTTGATAAGAATGGATTATGCAACATTGGACCTTTTGTAACGGTTAATCCAGACGGTATCATTACAGAGTGTGATGCATCAATCGAACATCAACAAACTTTATATAACTATGGAAATGTCTTTGATGATACTTTTGAAGAAGTAGCACTAAAAAGAGGGAGAATAATGAAACCGAGACAGTGGTATAGAGAAACAGGAAAAATAATAAAAAGGTATAATCAACAATAAAAAACAAAATGGAATAGTATTATAATTTTATAAAAGGGTTTTATTTAGGATAAATTATGTGCAATTTAAGGGGCTGGAATGATGAACAAAGTATATATTCAAAATCTAGGAATGATGGTTACTAATTATTGCAATCTTAATTGTGCTCATTGCTTAAGAGGTTGTAAAAATAATAAAAATATGTCTAAAGAAGTAATAGAAGCAACGCTTAATCAAATTACAGCAATTGGCAATTTAGGGATATGTGGTGGTGAACCTACTTTAGTATTAGAGATACTTGAAATGATATTTAAGGGTATTATTGATCATAATATTTTTGTAGATCAACTATCAATGACAATTAATGGTACAAATTATAGTGTAGAATTTTTAAAATTACTTGATCATATGAGTCTTTATATGCCAGGTAGTCATATTATGTTTACAATATCTTATGATGTATATCATCAACAAGAATTAGAAAGATTAAATATGGCTGCCACCTATATAGAAAACGTTAAAAAGTACTCAAAATCCAAATATTTTTATGGTCTACGTGAATTGGATAAAGATTTAAAATTATTTAGAGAGGGAAATGCAGAAAGTTTAAATTCAAATTTAACGGTTGCTTTAAAACCTATCGATATAGTAATTACTTATGTTGGTAGATTTTCAAAATATGATAAGAATGGATTATGTAATATTGGGCCATTAATGGCAGTGAATCCAGATGGTATTATTACAGAAGAAAATGCATCAATTGAACATCAACAAACTTTATATAACTATGGCAATGTCTTTAATGATACTTTTGAAGAAGTAGCATTAAAAAGAGGTAGAATAATAAAGCCAAGACAGTGGAATAGAGAAACAGGCAAAATAATAAAAAGTTATACAACATATAACAAATAAAGAAATCATACCTATTTCTAAATTAACAAAATAAAACTACTTTTAATTGAATTTAAAAGTAGTTTTTATGTTGTCTCGAAATGCTCGAGGTTTTAACAATCTGGTGGAGAATAAGGGATTCGAACCCTTGACCCCCACGGTGCAAGCGTGGTGCTCTAGCCAGCTGAGCTAATTCCCCAGAAGAACAAATTAATAATATCATAACGTTATTTATTAATCAAGCATTTTTATATGTATTTTTTTCATTTTTTGTATGTTTGTTAAATAAAAGTTAAAAATTTTAAATTTTTTTAGGTATGAAATTAATAAAAAATATGATAAAGTAATAAGCGGTTAAGGGAAGTTTTATATTATATGAATATAGTTGATATTTTATTAAAAATAAGAAAAAAAGAGGTGAAAATATGTTAGAAATAGAATCACAATTAAAGAAACATATCTTTCAGATAGAAGCAGAGAATTTATGGCCATTACTTGCAAAATTTACAGAAACAAATATTGAAGTACTAAATATTTATGATGATATCCGTATTCCCATACATAAGTCGCCTTATCATCACATTTTGAGTTCCTGTCATGTGGCGATTTCAGAGGATAAAATGTCTTTATTCTTACAATTAGTAGAACAGGGAAATCAAGATTTAACAAATAAAATAAGACTTTATAAATTAGAAACTGAAAAAGATAAATGTGGCAATGAAGAACAATATTATCGTCCTTTTGTAGTTATTGATTCCAACATTATTTTATTTGCGACAACTTTCTTTTGTCAAAAACTAAGAAATTCTGAACAATTTATTACGGAAGAAGCAAGAAATGCTATTATGGATCAAAACTATTTAGAAACCCTCACCATATCTTCAAAAACAGAAAATAGGATAAATGGTTCCTATTATGCCATAGGGCATATGAAGAATAGCGAATTCTTAACAGGATCAGATTCTGGAATATTTAAAGTGGAAGGATTTCAAGAAGATGGTAGATATACAGTCGTGTCTAAAATAACCAATATTAGAAATATAATAAAATCTTATGGAACTCCTTATGATATTGTCTTTCGTATCCCAAATGTAGATGGACCAAGTGAGTGTGAGTTAACAGAATATTATGTACCAATGGATAATTGTTTTATTCATTATGCAGAAGATGTTACATTTGTTGAAGTTTATGGAAAAGATGACCATGGCAGACTAAATCCTTATTCAGTTACAAGAATTCAGAAAAATAGTCCTTTAAACGATTTTGAACAAGAAGTATTAACTAGAATTGGATTTCATTCGGAAATTGATAATGTTCAAAAAAGAGCAGTAGCATTAAATCCAAATCAAATAGAAGCAAAGTAAAAAACGATTTGCTTTTTTAAATTGCAACTTAAAAATAAAATATGTTAGAATAAAATAATCTTGGAAGTGAAGTAAATGACAAAAATAACAGAAGATTTATTAAAATATGAACGAGATTTATATCAACAGAATATAAAATTAATAGCTGGAGTTGATGAAGTGGGAAGGGGTCCTTTGGTTGGTCCAGTTGTTGCAGCTGCGGTTATTTTACCAGAAAATTATCAGTTAGAAGGTCTTACGGATTCGAAAAAATTAAGTGAAAAAAAACGAAATTTATTTTATGAAATTATAAAACGTGATGCGATTGCGGTTGGAATTGGAGAAATCTCTGCAGAAACGATTGATAAAGTAAATATTTATGAAGCAAGTAAATTAGCAATGATAGAGGCAATAAACAATTTAAGTGTTAAACCAGAGCATGTTTTAATTGATGCTATGCCTCTTACTTTAGATGTTCCTAGTACTAGCATTATTCATGGAGATGCTTTATCTTTATCAATTGCAGCAGCAAGTGTAATTGCTAAAGTCACGCGTGATGAGATGATGTATAAACTTCACGAAAAATATCCGGAATATCATTTTGATAAACACAAAGGGTATCCAACGAAACTTCATTTAGAATGTTTAGAAAAATATGGCCCACTTGCAAATTATCGATTTACATATAAGCCAGTTCATGATTTAATAGACAAAGGTGGCGAAAAACAGAATGAAAAAAAACATGAAAAACAAACTGTTTAAAAATTATATTTCTTTTTTAATACCTCTATTTTTATTAGAGATTCTTTTTCGAATCTTATTTAAAATGCCAATTATTGATTGGGCAATCTTAAGAATATTGATTAGTTGCAATATCTTTTCTTTAGGAATTAGTTTTATTTCTTTGTTTTTTAAAGATAGTCTTGAAAAAGCAATTAGTATTTTTCTTTTTCTCATTACAACCATTTATGCCATTTTACAGGCTGGATTTAAAAACTTTTTAGGGGTTTATATTTCTCTTGGAACGAGTAGTCAACTTGGAGCTGTAAAAGATTATATAAAAGATTATTTTGATTCTTTTAGTCCATGGTTTTATACAATGGCTATTCCTTTTCTTCTTTATACTTGCTATAAACTTTTTTTAGAAAAAAGACTATTTAAAGCCTATTATAAAGAGAAGGGAAGCTTGTTTTCTAAAAAAATAAATCGTAAAGCAAGTATCATTTCTCTTATTCTTATGCTTGTACTCAGTGGTATTTATTATGAAACATTAAGTCTTGATTTTATGCAAAATAAAATTCAATTAGAAAGTACCAAAACTTTATTTAAAAATCCTAGTAATCCAAATATTAGTGTCAATCAATTTGGAATTTCTCTTTTTGGTCTTTTAGATATAAAAACAACTTTGTTAAAGCCAGAGGAAGAGAATATTCAATATTTTGAAAAAGAGGAAGAAGAAAAAGAAAAAACAGATTTTACACGTGTTATTGATGATACGAATTGGATACAATTAGATAATGAGACTACAAATGCTAGTTATAAAACGTTAAATAGTTATTTTATGAGCCGTAATATTACCGATAAAAATGAATATACAGGATTATTTAAAGATAAAAATTTAATTGTGATTATGATGGAATCTGTGAATGAAATTTTTATTCATCCTGAATATTATCCAACTTTTTATAAATTGTATACAGAGGGATGGAGTTTTACAAATGCTTATTCTCCAAGAAATTCATGTTCTACTGGAAACAATGAAATGAGTGGAATGATTAGTTTGTTTAGTATTTATCGAACTTGTACGGCTAATAAATATAAAACCAATGAGTATGATGAAAGTATCTTTAATTTATTTAACCAAGCGGGATATAAAACGTCTTCTTATCATAACTATTCAGAAGCGTATTATTATCGTTCAACCATTCATAAAAATATGAAGAGTGGTCAGTTTTATGGGGCAAATGATTTAGGAATTTCATTTACTTCTGAGTACAAAGAATGGCCAAGTGATATTGCGTTAATGGAGAGTGCTTTAGAAAAGATTGATACAGAAAATCCATTTATGGCATGGTTAACAACGGTTACTTCTCATCAACCTTATTCCGTTTCTAGTGAATTTGGTGATAAATATTTAGATTTATTTACTGATACTAACTATTCCATTTCTATAAGACGTTATATGTCAAAATTAAAAGAACTTGATTTAGCTTTAGAACGTTTATTAGAAATATTAGAAGAAAAAAATATTCTTGAAAATACTGTGATTGTTTTCTTTGGAGACCATTATCCTTATGGAATTCCAACAAAAGAAATTAATGCAGTTTTGGATTATGATGTTATTGATAAAAATAACGTAGATAAAACACCATTTATTATTTATAACAGTGAGTTAGAACCAAAAACTTTCTCACAATACACTTCTTATATCAATATTCTTCCAACAATTGCCAACCTTTTTGATTTAGAATATGATCCAAGATTATATATTGGAGAAGATATTTTATCTCCGGACTATAGTAGTTCTTATAAAAATCGTGTCATTTTAGCCGATGGTTCATGGGAAACGGAGATAGGGGCTTATGATGCTATGAATGGAACAATGACTTATTTTGGTGAGGAAACGTATACAAATGATGAAATAATTTTCTATAATAAAGAAATTAGTGATATGATAAAAATGAGTAATTTAGCAATTACATCGAATTATTTTAAATATTTAAGTGATGGATTACAGTCATATAATAATGATGAAGAGAGTTAGAAAGGATATCTATGAAAAAATTAGTGATTGTGGAATCTCCAGCAAAGTCGAAAACGATTGAAAAATACTTAGGAGGAGATTATAAAGTAGTATCTAGTAAAGGACATATTAGAGACCTAGCAACGAGTGGAAAATTTGGGCTTGGTGTTGATATTGAAAATGACTTTACACCAAATTATGTACCAATTAAAGGGAAATCAAAAGATATTAATGCACTTAAAAAGGATGTTAAAAATAGTAGTTTTGTTTATTTAGCGACTGACCCTGATCGTGAGGGGGAAGCGATTTCTTGGCATTTAAAAGATACCCTCGATATAGAAGACAATTATAGTCGTGTTGTATTTAATGAAATTACCAAAGATGTTGTACTTGATGCAATCAATCATCCACGAAAAATTGATGAAAATTTAGTAAAAAGTCAAGAAACAAGAAGAATTTTAGATCGTATTATTGGATTTCGTTTAAGTAAATTGATGCAATCAAAAACGGGAGGAAAAAGTGCTGGGCGTGTACAAAGTGTTGCTTTAAAATTAATTGTAGATAGAGAAAGAGAAATTGAAGCTTTCCTTCCTACAGAGTATTGGACCATTACGGCTGATTTTAAAGATTTTACTGCTGAGTTAGAGAAATATCATGGCAAAAAGATTGAGATTGCTAGTGAAGTCGAAGCGAGTGAAATTTTAAGTAAATTATCAAATGCATTTAAAATTGATGATGTAAAGTCTACAGAAACTTCTAAAAGCGCAAAACCAGTATTTAAAACATCCACTATGCAAAGAATGGCTGCAAATAAAATTAATTTTGCTCCTTCAAAAACAATGCGTGTTGCTCAAAAATTATATGAAGGAATAGATTTAGGAAGCGAAACAGTCGGACTTATTACGTACATGAGAACGGATTCTGAACGTGTATCCAGTAGTTTTGTTGCGGAGACTTACGAATATATTAAGAAAAACCATGGACCTGAATATATTGGCAGTGTAAAAGTAGGTAAAAAAGATAAAACGATGCAAGATGCCCATGAAGGTATCCGACCTACAAGTATTCATCGTACACCAGAGAGTGTAAAAAAATATTTAACTCCAGATGAATATAAACTTTATAATTTAATTTATGTTCGAGCTTTATCTTCTTTAATGGCAAATGCAAGTTTTTTAACCACTTCTGTTTTATTAGAAAACAATGGGTATACGTTTAAAACAACAGGAAGTATTTTAAAGTTTGATGGTTATTTAAAAGTATATGCATCCTACGAAGAACAAAAAGATACGATTTTACCAGATTTTAAATCTTATAATAGCAATACAGTTATTGCGAGTGAAATTATAAAGGAACAACATTTTACAAAACCACTTCCAAGATATACCGAAAGTAGTTTAATTAAAGAAATGGAAAATCTTGGTATTGGAAGACCTAGTACATATTCAACAATTCTTTCAACAATTAAAGATCGTGGATATGTTCTCCTTGAAGATAAAAAGTTTGTTCCAACAGAGATTGGTATGGAAACTACGGATAAATTACAAGAATTTTTCCATGATATTGTCAATGTGGAATATACAAGCGCTATGGAAACAGACTTAGATAAAATAGCAGAGGCTGAAATAAATAATATAAAAGTTTTAAGAGAGTTTTATGATAAATTCGAGCCTTGTGTAGAAGAAGCATTTGATAAAATGGAAAAGAAAGAAGCAGAAAAAACAGGAGAGATATGTCCTGAATGTGGAAGTGATTTAGTCATTCGTAATGGAAGATATGGCAAGTTTACGGCATGTTCGAATTATCCAACATGTAAATATATCAAAAAAGAAGAACGTACAATTACAGAAATTGCCGATTGTCCAAAATGTGATGGTAAAATTATCGAAAAGCGTACGCGTAAAGGAAAGAATTTTTATGGTTGTTCTAACTATCCTAAATGTGATTTTGCTTCTTGGTATAAACCAACGGGAGAAAAATGTCCAACGTGTGATAGTCTTTTAGTAGAAAAAAAAGATAAGATTGTTTGTTCCAATTGTGATTATGAGAAAGAAGAGTAAATTCCTTCTTTTTTATTGTTTCCTAAATGGGAGAATGGTATAATTTATCTATAATAGAGGTGAGTCATATGGGTTTTTATAGTGGACAAGGTTATAGTGAGGGAGATCAAAGTGAACATCTTCGTCCAAGAATGATTTCTGTCATCAAAGCGGCTTATCCAACGAGATTAGATGTTGAATTACAAACTATGCCTTTTGAGTCTTTGCGAGGCTTATATGGAAGAGCTACACAAGTAATAAATGAACAAGAAACAAATTTGTATCAAGAAGTGCAAGAAGATAAAGATGATTGGGAAGCTTATAGAGAAGAAGAAGCTCTAAACGAAGGTCGTCAGCCATAATGCAACAAGAAATTAATGATTTTTTAGAATATTTAGAGATAGAATTAAATTATAGTGAAAATACAATTAAATCTTATCAAAATGAACTTGTGAAATACATGGAATATATCACGAATAATCATTTAAATTATTTAACAATAAATAAAGAAGAGGTCCGAAGTTATTTAAAATACTTGGATCAATTAAAATATAAAAATAGAACAATTGCTACCAATATAAGTTCGATTCGAAGTTTTTATCGTTATTTGGTTTCAAAAGAAAAACTAGAAAAAAATGTCTTTGCAAGTATTAAAAATCCTAAATTAGAAAAAAAGCTACCTAATTATTTAAGTGAAATTGATATGGAAACCATTTTTGATTTTCCTAATATAGAAGGATATAAAAAAACAATTTATACGACAAGGGATTTACTCATTCTAGAACTTTTATATGATACAGGTTGTCGTGTAGATGAACTTGTGCATATCAAGTTAGAAGATATAAATTTTCAGGAAAAAAGCATTCGCGTATTAGGAAAAGGTTCTAAAGAAAGAATGGTTTATTATGGAGAATACTCTAAAGATGCATTAAATGAGTATTTAAAAGAACGAGATATAATTCTTGGTAACAAAACAAGTAGCTATTTATTTGTTTCTAAAGAGAGTGGTTCTTTAACTACAAGACGAATTGCTCAAATTATTGATGATATTATGAAAAGAGTAGCTATTAAAAACAATGTAACGCCCCATACCTTACGTCATACATTTGCTACGCATCTTCTAAATCATGGAGCCGATTTAAGAAGTGTACAAACCCTTTTAGGGCATTCTTCTTTGTCTACAACGCAAATTTATACGCATGTTTCCAATGAACGTTTAAGAGAAGTGTATTTAAAAGCGCATAAAGACAAACGCAAATGATTCTTTCTTTACAAAATAGGAATTTATAGTTAAAATGAATTTAACAGTAGTAGGGAGTGTTTTGGATGAAATTAACAGAATTAGAAAAAGTAATAGAACAATTAAAAAAATATAATTTAATAGAAGATATTGAAAATATAGAACAATGGTTTTCCACATTAAATGCACAACAAATAGAAAATCTATTATCTTTAAATATTGAGTTATCTCAAATTCTAATAAAAAATAAAGAGATAGTATTATTGTTGTTAGATAGTAAATACTTTATCCATGATATTATTTTAATAAATAACGCCAAAGCAGAAATAAGAGTTAAATATTTAAGAAATGTTGCTCGCAATACGGATTCACTAAAAAGTGAATATCATGAAAAAGATATGGAGCTTGTTGCGAATGCTAAATCAAATAAAATTGCCCTATATTTAAGCTATGTTGCCAACAATACTGATTCTTTAAAAAGTGAACATCATGAAAAAGATATGGAACTTATTGCAACTGCTAAATCAGATGCAATAGCGGAATATTTACATAATGTTGCTCGAAATAAAGATTCTTTATCAGAAGAATATCAATCATATCATGAAAAAGATATGGAACTTGTTGCAAATGCTAAATCAAATAAAATTGCCAAATATTTAAGTTATATTGCATGTGATTCTAATTCGTTAAAAAGTGAACATCATGAAAAAGATATGAAACTTATTGCAAATGCTAAATCAGATGCAATAGCAGAATATTTACATAATGTTGCCCGCGATATGGATTCTTTAAAAAGTGAACATCATGAAAAAGATGTGGAATTTATTGCAAATGCCAAAACAGAAATAAGAGCTAGATATTTAAGCAATGTTGCCCACAATGCGGATTCGTTAAAAAGCGAACATCATAAAAAGGATATGGAATTTATTGCAAATGCCCAAACAGATAAAATAGCGGGATATTTATGTGATGTTGCATGTGATTCTAATTCATTAAAAAGTGAGCATCATAAAAAAGATATCGAACTGATTGCAAATGCTGAATCAGAAAAAATAGCAGAATGTTTATGGAATATTGCTCGTGATGCTAATTCATTAACAAGTAAACATCATGAAAAAGATATGAAACGGATTGCAAACGCTGAGTCAGATGCAATAGCGAAATATTTAAGCTATGTTGCCCGCGATATGGATTCGTTAAAAAGTGAACATCATGAAAAAGATATGAAATGGATTGCAAATGCTGAGTCAGATGTAAAAGCAGAATATTTATCTAATGTTGCCCGTTATAAAGATTCTTTATCAGAAGAATCTCATGAAAAGGATATGAAACGAATTGCAAATGCTGAGTCAGATGCAATAGCGAAATGTTTAAGCAATGTTGCCTGCGATACTGGTTCGTTAAAAAGTGAATATCATGAAAGGGATATGAAACTTATTGCAAGTGCCCAAACAGAAACAATAGCAGAATATTTATGTTGTGTTGCATGCAATAAAATTTCTTTAACAAGTGGGCATCATGAAAAAGATATGGAGTTAATTATACAATCGGAAGAATTAATTTGCACCTTAGAACAATCAGGAATGGATAAAATTCAAATCATAAATCAAATATTAAAAAATAATTTTAATAAAGAAAAAGTTCCTAAAGAAATACAATTAAGTAATAAAGAGATTGTAGAAATGATATTAGAAAATGCTAAAAAATATGCAAATGGAAACCCAGAAGAAGAACTTCCTGAAGAATGTTTCTTAAAAAGAGAACGCGAAAAACGTAAAATATAAAAAGAAAACTGTACATTTTTTGTCAAAAGTACGTCACTTTCTTGTCGTATTTTTTTTCTGTTGTTATAATAGTTTTGTTACGAAAGAAAGGAAATGAAATATGACAAAATATGTATATTTATTTAGTGAAGGAAATAAAGATATGCGAAACTTGCTTGGTGGTAAGGGAGCAAACTTAGCAGAAATGACCAATATTGGTATGCCTGTTCCCAGAGGGTTTACAATTACTACAGAAGCATGTACAAATTATTATGAAAATAAAGAAAAGATTAGTGAGGATATTACTAAAGAGATTTATGATAAAGTTGTAGAACTTGAGAAAATGACTGGCAAAACATTTGGAGATAAAGAAAATCCATTGCTTGTAAGTGTAAGAAGTGGAGCAAGAGCAAGTATGCCAGGAATGATGGATACAGTTTTAAATTTAGGGTTAAATGATCAAGTGGCTGAAGGATTTACAGAAGCGACAAATAATAAACGTTTTGTTTATGATTCTTATCGTAGGTTTATTCAAATGTTTGCTGATGTTGTTAAAGGATATCCGAAGAGTGCTTTTGAAAGACATCTTGATGAAATTAAAGAGAAAAAGGGAGCAAAATATGATACGGATTTAACCGCAGAAGATATGGTGGAAGTAACCAATGACTTTAAACGAATTTATAAAGAAATTGCAGGAGAAGAATTTCCACAAGATCCAAAAGTACAATTAATTGAAGCAGTCACAGCTGTATTTAGAAGTTGGAACAATGATCGTGCGATTTACTACCGTAGAATGAATGATATTCCAAGTAGTTGGGGAACAGCAGTAAATGTACAAGAAATGGTTTATGGAAATCGTGGAAATGATTGTGGTACAGGAGTTGCATTTACAAGAAACCCAGCAACAGGAGAGAAAAAATTATATGGAGAATATCTAATTAATGCGCAAGGAGAAGACGTTGTTGCAGGTATTCGTACTCCCGAACCAATTAGTAAATTAGAAACAGATATGCCAGAAGTTTATGAACAATTTAAAACGATTGCTGAAAAATTAGAAAATCATTATAAAGATATGCAAGATATGGAATTTACTATTGAAAATGGACGTCTTTTCATGTTACAAACAAGAAATGGAAAACGTACGGCAGCTGCAGCCTTAAAAGTCGCTGTAGATTTAGTAAATGAAGGCATGATTACTGAAGAAGAAGCATTATTAAAAGTAGAACCAAAACAATTAGATGCACTTCTACATCCAACGTTTAGTGCTAGTGCTCTTAAAAATGGAGAAGTAATTGCTAGTGGACTTGCTGCTTCTCCTGGAGCTGGAGCAGGAAAAATCTATTTTAATGCCGAAGATGTTATTGCTGCTTCTCAAAAAGGAGAAGATACTATATTAGTTAGACTTGAAACCAGTCCAGAAGATATTGAAGGAATGAATCATGCGAAGGGAATTCTTACAATTCGTGGAGGTATGACAAGCCATGCCGCAGTTGTTGCTCGTGGAATGGGGCGTTGTTGTGTTAGTGGTTGTGGAGAATTAAAAATCGATGAAGAGGCAAAAACACTTACAACAAAAGATGGTTTAGTCCTAAAAGAAGGCGATGAAATTTCTTTAGATGGAAGTACAGGTAAAGTTTATAAAGAAATTATAGAAAGTGTCGAACCTTCTATTAGTGGTGATTTTGAAACATTTATGTCTTGGGCAGATAAAACTCGTCGTATGAAAATCAGAACAAATGCAGATACTCCGAAAGATGCAAAACAAGCTGCCGCTTTTGGAGCAGAAGGGATTGGACTTTGCCGTACAGAGCATATGTTCTTTGAAAGTACAAGAATTTTCAATTTCCGTCGTATGATTGCTGCTGAAACTCTTGAACAAAGAGAAGAAGCGTTAGAAAAGATATTACCATACCAACGTAACGATTTTGAAGAATTATATCGTGCTATGGCACCATATCCAGTCGTTATTCGTTATTTAGATCCACCATTACATGAATTCTTACCAAAAGAAGAAGCAGAAATAAAAGAATTAGCTAAATCTTTAAATATGAGTTATGAATCATTAAATGCTCGTATTGAATCTTTAAAAGAATTTAATCCAATGATGGGACATCGTGGTTGTCGTCTTGCGATAACGTATCCAGAAATTGCTAAAATGCAAACAAGAGCAGTTATTGAAGCAGCTATTAATGTAAATAAAGAAGGTTTAGAAGTTGAACCAGAAATAATGATTCCATTAGTAGGAGATTTAAACGAATTAAAATACGTTAAAAATATTGTTTGTGAAACAGCAGATGAAATTATTAAAGAATCTGGTGTAAAATTAAAATACCAAGTAGGTACAATGATTGAACTTCCAAGAGCAGCTTTACTTGCAGATGAAATTGCTAGCGTTGCTGAATTCTTCTCATTTGGTTCAAACGATTTAACACAAATGACATTTGGCTTTAGTCGTGATGATGCTGGAAAATTCTTGAACGATTATTATAGTAAAGGAATTTTTGAATCAGATCCATTTGCTAGAGTAGATGAAAAAGGTGTGGGAGCTCTAATTAAAATTGCGGCTGAGAAAGGAAGAAGTACAAGAAAAGATATCCATTTAGGAATTTGTGGAGAACACGGAGGAGACCCAGCAAGCATTGAGTTCTGTGAAAGTGTTGGTTTAGATTATGTATCTTGCTCTCCATTTAGAGTACCAATTGCTGGACTTGCTGCTGCACAAGCTACAATTAAGGAAAAGATGAACAAGTAATTTATCGAAAATTTAAAAGTATAGATTATATAAAATATTAAAGACTAAGATGACTTATAGTTGAAAATCTTAGTCTTTTTTGATTTAATATAAAAATCATATGATATACTATTTATAAAAAATACATAAGTAGTTAAATATAATAAAAAGGTGATAAATATGAAAAAGAAAAATGTTGACACTGTAAATAAAAATAATAAAAAATTTGTAATTATTATTGGTGTAATTAGTTTTTTAGTTATTATTGCTTTTATTCTTACATTTTTAATTATGACTACCAATAAAGAGAAACTATTAAAATATGAGCGAGAAATGACTAATATTAAAGAACAAAATAGTTCTGCTATTATAGATTATAAAGAAGTAATTGAGTATAAAACAGAATGGACTTATGAAGATTTATTAAATAACTTAATAGATGAAAATAAATTAAGTGATAAAACAAATATTAAGATAACGGTAAATGATGATGAATTGAATAATTCTTCTATACTAAGGTTTGATACAGCAGGAAGTTATAAAATAGTAATCTATTTAAATAAAGAATATAATTATAAAATAATCAAAGAATATAATAAAGAGATTACAGTGATAAAAGAAATCGTTTTAAATGTAGAAGATACTATATATCCAGTTATTGAAGGAGTTAGTAATAAAACAATTACAGTTGGCGATAAAATTGAATTATTAAGTGGAATAAGTGCTACTGATGAAATAGAAGGAGAAATTGAAGTACAAGTTGAAGGAGAAGTAGATACGAGTAAAGCAGGAACTTATACGATTAAAGTTTATGCAGTCGATGCGAATGGGAATAGAACAGATGCAGAATATACTGTAACTGTTGAAGAAAAAATTGTAACAAGTAGTGGAAGTAATAAAACATCTAGTAGTACCAGCAGTAGTAATACCAATAAAAATAACAATAATAACAATAATAGTAACAGCAATAGTAATAACAACAATAATAATTCAAATGGTTGTTCGTTTTCTAGTCTTTTAAAGAAGCGTGGGTATAAAAATAGTGATACTGATGCTTGTGAAAAAGATAAACAAGCTAGTGTTGTTGCTAAAAAAATTGCCAATTCTATTTTAGCAAAAGGATATACAACAGATTTAGAAAAAGTTAGTGCCGCAGCTAAACAGGTATCAGCGTATTATGTTAGAGAAAATCACACGGAAACAGGATTAGATTATCAAACTCCATATGGAGTATTTATTCTTCGTGCCTCTTCATGTGCAGGTACAACCAGAGCTTTAATGCAAGTTTTAGAGTACATGGGATATACTATTTAACACATGCAAATGAACATCTATGGACTCATCAATGGGTAATTCTCACAATGGATGGGCAAATAGGTTATGCTGATGGTCAAGTTGGATGGGTGGAATATGGAAAACATCCAGTTGCAGAATAATTATGAAATGAGATAGTGGTGCAAGCTAAATTAAAAACTGTAAATAGACAATAAAAAAGAATTTATAGAAATCTTTCAATTACTTCTGTAAATTCTTTTTTTAATTCTTCTAAATATTGTTCTGTTTTTGCTTCAAAACGAATAGTTAAATTAGGTCCTGTATTACTTGCACGAACTAGTGCCCAACCATCTTCAAAATTAATTCGTACGCCATCAATATCATTATAAGGATATTCTTTTTCTTTTACATATTCTAAAACAGAGGCAACGATTTCAAATTTTTTATCATTTGAGGTAGGAATTTTAATTTCAGGGGTAGAGTAATACTTAGTTGTATCGCTTAGCATTTCACTTAATTTTACATCTGTTTTTGATAAGATTTCCATTAGTCTTAATCCAGCATAAATGCCACTACCTAATGCATAATCACGGTCATTAAAGAAGATATGTCCAGAAAATTCGCCACCAAACGCAAGATTTAACTCTTTTGTTCTCGCTTCTGTGTAACTAGTACCCGTACGATAACAGATTGGTGTTCCTCCTAGTTTATTAATTTCATCTTCTAAAGATTTAGAACATTTTACATCATACAAAACAGTTTTATTTTCAATTTGTGGTAACATATGTTTTACCATTAAAATCATAAATTGATCCGCAGGAATATATTCGCCATTTTCTAAAACAATACCTAAACGATCACCATCTCCATCATAAGCAATCCCCACATCAGCTTGTTGTGTTTTTACTGCCTCTATAAGCATTTGCATGTTTTCTTTTACTGCTGGGTCAGGATGATGGTTTGGGAAACTTCCATCACTTTCACTACAGATGAATGTTGCATCAATATTTGGAAATAGAGCATGTACTTCTTTCGCTATACAAGTGGTTGCACCATTTCCTAAATCAATTATGGCTTTTACTTTTTTATCGCCCATTTCTATATTTTTTTTCATATAAGCAAGATACTCTTTTTTAATATCTTTTTTAATTACTTTTCCTCGACCACTTAAAAATTCACCTTTTAAAATATAATCTCTAAATTTATAAATCATTTCTCCACGAGCATTGGCAAGCTTATCAAAAGAAAATTTAAATCCATTATCATCTTTTGGGTTATGACTTGCGGTTACCATAATGCCAAATAAATCATTTACATGTCTGGATAAGTAGTGCATGGGTGTAGTGACTAAACCATAATTGATAACATGACATCCACTGTCTGTAATACCTTCAATTAAAGCGTTACTTAGAGATAAACTTGATAAACGATTGTCTCTTCCCACAACGCACGTATTTTCTCCTAGTTCTTTTAAATAGCTTCCATATCCACGACCAATTTGATAAGCAACTTCCTCATTGATATTTGTAGGATAAGAACCACGAATATCGTATTCTTTAAAAATAGATTGGTCTATCTTCATATTAAAAACCTCTTTCTATATTAATAATATAGCATATTAAAAAAGAGAAAAATTATACTTTGTAAAGGGATTTACTTTTTGTTGACAATAATAGATAGTAAATAGTATAGTGGTAGTATAAGAGAGGGTATGAGATATGCAAAATATGCAAAATCAAGTTTTAGATGCTAGTACAGTGAATTATGAAACCCTTTTTGAAAACGCTCGATTTCAAATTGCTGTAAGGGTATATGAGGCCTATAAAGAAATGGGTATTGATATAGGAAAAGGTCCGCTAAGTAAAGAAGAAATAGAAGCAATAGAAGCAGCAAGAAGAAAAGAAGCAGAGCCTTTTTTAGCTATTTCTGAAACTGCCCAAACGTTTACACAAGAACAAGCAGAACAAATAAGAAAAGATTTAATTTCAAATGTTGAAAAAGCAAGAAATGATGAAGAGATTAGTGTTCCTTTGGAAGAGGAAATTAAAAATGATGCAGTATCTGAACCATCAGAATCAATGAAAAGAACGAGTCTTGCTCGTGAAGCATTCTTGAAAATAGGAGAAAAACAACAAGAAGCTTATCTAAAAAAGCTAGAAGCGGATTTAAAAAATTCAACCATTACGAATAGTGTAAAACCAGGAGTAACTGTACCGAATAAGAGAGAAAAAGGGAAAATTTCCAAAGCACAAGTTGTCCTAGGTGTAGGAGCCGTTTTAGCTGTTGTTGGGATAATCTCAATTGGAGTATTTAACGCTCTAACCTTAAGTAGACAGGGAAAAATTATTAATCCCGTTCTTACACAATATAAACAAGCTGTTGTAAAAAGCAAAGAGAATTATGGAGAGAATGTTATTATTCGTGATGAAGAAATATATGATAAGAATGGAAATCTTATTGATGTTCATACAGAAAGAAAAGTCATTCACTGGCATAATGTGAAACCACTTGTTGCAGCGACAAAAGAAAAATTTGAAGATCCAGTAGTCGCCTTTTATATGTTATATTATGGAATTGACGGTCTTTGTCGACAAGAATCTGAATTTGCAGAATTTTTAACGGAATTTAATAAGGTGTATGGAACAAATTATACTAATTTTGCTGATTTCTTAGAACAAAATCATTTTGGAAATGCAGAATTAGGGACGGGAATAAATAGAGATTTTAGAAAATATGTATTTGATTATTTAAATAGAGCTAAAGAGGAGGGATTATATAATGATGGAAGTGGATACAGTTACTCTGGAAGATAATAAAAAATATGCTATTCTTGATACGATTCTTATTCAAGGAGTGAAATATATATATTTAAGTTGCATAGAAGAGGAAGAAACGGGAACTGGAATGTGCATTCGAAAACTTATAAATCATGAAGAAGACATTGCCGGTTTGGATACAGAAGAAGAATTTAAAAAAGCTTTACAGGTTTTTGCTGAAAAGTATGAAGATGTTTTAACAGGAGAATAGTTTTAGCATGGAGAAAGATTTGGAGATTAAATCAGAAGATATAATAGATATGACGGAAGAATTAGTAAGTCTTAGAGAGATGCAGTCATTTTTTAAAATGTCTTTACAACGATTAGAGCTAGAGGAAAAAGTTCAAAAAGAACTTGAATCAGAAATGAAGGATGATTATCCGTTTCTTTTTTTGAATATACAGGAAAGTAGTGTAAAGCCTGAAGTAGTGGTTCATTATGAGCCTGAAGTGAGGCAAATGAGTTATTCTAATTTTTATAGTTTTATGTGTAAATTTTCTTTGTTTGCCTATATTTATTCATTTTTTTGCAATGACATTGTTATTATAGATAACCAAAATCATGGACAGAAACGTTAAGGAATAAATTTATTTAGTAGTATTTCTTGGTGTTGACATTCATTTTTTTGTCTCATTGGAAAGTTCAAAAAAATAGAATTTACCCCTTGTTAAAAAAAATAAGCTTTAGTAAAATAAAGATTAAGAACAAAAACCAAGTTCTTGAATAATAGTACGGTGGCGACCATCGGAATTTAAGCCTATGGAGAATAGAGGTTACTTTATCTATGAAATAGGAAATCCAGGAGGTAACGACTGGAAGGAATAAAATTTATTTTATTCGTTTGTTCCATATTATACTAAACTTGTAAAAACGAGGAACAAGAAAGTATATAAATGAAGTTTTTAAGAGAGTTTGTGGTTGGTGAAAACAAATAAACAGATTTTATAGAAAATCACTTGGGAGTTGACTATCTGAAAAAGCAAGTAAGATAGTTCCGCAAAAATGTTTGCGTTAACAAAAAGAGAAATAGTAAGGTGGTACCACGGGTGAGTCTCGTCCTTTAGGTGCCACCTTTTTTGTTAAAAAGGAGATAAGAAAAAATGAATGTTATTGTAGGCTGTTTGATTGAAAAGAACCATCAAATATTATTAGTGAAAGAGGGAGAAGAGGATTATGGGAAATGGAATATTCCCGCAGGTAGTGCTGAAAATTTCGAAAAAATAACAGATGCTGCGATTCGTGAAACTTTTGAAGAAACGGGGCTGAAAGTTAAACTGACAGGTGTTCTACCTATTGGAAAGCGAATCATTCATGATAAAACGTTTATCTCTATTCGTTTTGTGGCAGAAATTGTTTCTGGAGAAATAAATTATGATAGTAAAGAAATTATAGATGTAAAATGGTTTAGTATAGAAGAATTTGAAAAATTAACGAAAGAAAGTTTAAGAAGTTATGATTTTAATAAACAAGTGGTTAAAAATTATTTAGAGGGAAAAATTTATCCCATTGAAATTTTTGATGATAATCAATATATAAATTAAAATTAGAATGAGGAGAGTGTAAAATGAAAAATTTTAAAGAATTAGACAAAAGACAAGTGAGTGAAGCAGAAAAAAGCATTATCGATTCTTGGGGCGGAATCATGAATATCATGAATAAGCAGAATGAACTAAGAAAAGAAAGCGAAAATTTTGTTTTCTTTGATGGACCTGCGACTGCGAATGGATTTCCGGGTCTACATCATATGCTTGCTAAATTTTTAAAAGATACTTTTTGTAAATATCATGTCATGAATGGAAAAAGAGTGATTCGAAAAGTTGGATGGGATACCCACGGTTTGCCTGTTGAATTAGGTGTAGAAAAGGATCTTGGTTTTACAGGAAAGCAAGATATAGAAAAATATGGCATCAAAGAATTTAATGAAAAGTGTAAGGAATCTGTTTGGAAAAATAAAGAATCATTTACCGAGTTAACAGAAAAAATGGGACAATTTATTGATATAGATCATCCTTATGTTACTTATGATTGTGATTATATTGAAACAGAATGGTATATTTTAAAAGAGTTTTTTAAGAGTGGATTATTTTATGAAGGACATAAAATTTTACCTTATTGTCCTCGTTGTGGTACAGGACTTGCCAGTCATGAAGTAGCGCAAGGGTATAAAGAAATAAATGTAGAAACAGTTATTGTTCCTTTTAAGAAAAAAGACGAAGATGTTTACTTTTTAGTTTGGACGACAACTCCTTGGACATTGATTTCTAATGTTGCGTTATGCGTAAATCCAAATCTTACTTATGTTAAAGTAAAAAGTGGCGATTACAAATTTATTTTAGCAGAAAGCTTAGTACCTAAAGTTTTAGGGGACGAAGTAGAAGTTCTAGAAACTTATAAGGGCAAAGAATTAGAATACATGGAATATGAACAATTGATACCAGAATTAAGTGTGGATAAAAAAGCTTTCTTTGTAACAGTAGATGAGTATGTAACAGCAGAAGATGGAACAGGTATCGTTCATATCGCACCAGCTTTTGGTGAAGACGATGCAAGTGTTGGCAAACATTACAATCTTCCTTATTTAAACCCGGTGGGTGAAGATGGACGTTATACAGAGGGCCCTTGGAAGGAAATGTTAATCTTTGATGCCGATGTGGAAGTTATCAAGTATTTAAAAGAAAATGATAAACTATTTAAAAAACAAAAAATGGTTCATAATTATCCGCATTGTTGGAGATGTGATTCGCCACTTGTGTATTATTCTAAACCATCTTATTATTTAAAAGTTACAGAGATTAAAGATAAGATTGTGGAAGCGAATAAAAAAGTAAATTGGTATCCTGCTTATGTGGGAGAAAAACGTTTTGGAAATTGGTTAGAAAATATGAATGATTGGGCAATTTCTCGAAGTCGTTATTGGGGAACGCCACTTCCTTATTGGATTTGTGCTTGTGGGCATGACGAAATGATTGGTTCAAGAAAAGAACTCGTAGAGCGTGCAATAGAAGATATTGATGAAACGATTGATTTACACAGACCTTTTGTAGATGAAGTGCATCTTCAATGTCCAGAATGTGGTGGGATAATGACAAGATGTAAAGATGTCATTGATTGTTGGTTTGATTCTGGTGCAATGCCATTTGCCCAATACCATTATCCATTTGAAAATGAAGATGTTTTTGCTTCTCAATTTCCTGCTGACTTTATTTGTGAAGGAATTGATCAAACAAGAGGTTGGTTCTATACCTTAATTATTATTTCTGTGTTCCTAAAAGGTGTTGCTCCTTACAAAAATGTACTTGTTAATGATTTGATTCAAGATGCCGAAGGAAAGAAAATGAGTAAATCCAAAGGAAATATTGTAGAACCATTTACGACAATGAAAGAGTATGGGGCAGATGTGGTAAGATTCTATCTTCCTTATGTTTCCCCTGTATGGACACCATTACGTTTTGATATGAATGGCTTAAAAGAAGTGTATTCAAAATTCTTTAATCCTCTTAAGAATACTTATAGTTTCTTTGCAATGTATGCAAATACAGATGGAATTGATACTGAAGACTGTGCTGTAAGTTATGAAAATAGAGAAGAAATTGATAAATGGTTATTATCTAAGTACAATAGGCTGCTAAAATATGTAACAAACGCTTATGATGAATATGACTTAAATAAAGTTGTCAAAGCTGTTACTGAATTTGTTTCCGAAGATTTATCCAATTGGTATATCAGAAGAAATAGAAATCGTTTCTGGGCATCAGAATTAGATAATTCTAAAAAAAGTGTTTATATTACGACTTATGAAGTGTTAGAAGGCCTATGCCGTATGATTGCTCCACTTGTTCCTTTTACAACGGAAGAAATTTATCGTAATTTAACTGGAAAAGAATCTGTTCATTTAGAAGATTTTCCAAAATATAAAGAAGAACTTATTGATGATAAAATAGAAGAAAAAATGGATTTAGTTAGAAGCTTAATTAGTATTGGTAGATATGTTCGGGAAGAAGCAAAAATAAAGGTTCGTGAGCCTTTAAGTGAAGCTTTAATTGATGGTAAAAATAATGGCTTAATCGAAGATTTAATTCCATTAATTAAAGAAGAATTAAATGTAAAAGAAGTCATCT
The DNA here is from genome assembly GCA_964430695.1 of uncultured Muribaculaceae bacterium. Lineage (GTDB taxonomy): Bacteria > Bacillota_I > Bacilli_A > RF39 > UBA660 > MGBC108787. The sequence goes on from CAYSFO010000014.1 coordinate 22,264, forward strand.
TTGCTGATGATTTAAATCAATATATGAATTTCACGGTAAAACCAAATTTTAAGAGTGTTGGAAAAATTTTTGGACCTAAAATGAAAGAATTCCAAACAAAATTAGAAAACTTAACCGAAGAGGAATTAAATAAGTTAAATAAAAATGAAAATATTACAATGGATATTGATGGAGAAAATTATGAAATCACAAGAGAATTTGTAGATATACGTATTTCTTCTAAAGAAGGCTTTAACGTTGGTATGGAAAATAATCACTTTATTATTTTAAATACAGAGAGAACAGAAGAACTTGTTTTAGAAGGCCTTGCTCGTGAATTTGTGTCTAAAGTACAGAATTTAAGAAAAATGAAAGATTTTAATGTTGTTGATCGAATTCATATTTATGTAAATGGAGATGCAGATTTTAATAAATCTTTAACAAATTTTGAAGACTATATTAAAAATGAAACACTGGCTACTAAGATTGAAACAAAGGATAATTTAAGTGATTCCTATGATTTAAATACCCATGAAGTATTTATAGAGATAGAAAAAGCAATCGATTAAAAGATTGTTTTTTTCTTCCTAGGAAAGAGTTATTATTCACAAACAAAAAAACATTTCATATATTGAAATAAAAGGGCAAAAGTTTAGACAAATACTTACTTATTGTTATAATGGAAAAAATAATAAAATGTGATATAATAGTGCAAGTAAATATACCAAAAGAGAAGAAAATTATCTTTTTGAGGAGGTGACTTCATGTTTTTATATCAAGATATACAAATTCATTATGAATATATAAATAATAATAGTCCCAAAACTATCGTTTATTTGCATGGTTGGGGTCAAAATATAGAAATGATGGAACCGATAGCAAAACCTTTTAAAGAAGATAATAATATTGTACTTATTGATTTACCTGGTTTCGGAGAATCCGAAGAACCAAAAGAAACTTGGAGTCTTCTTGATTATGCTACTATGATTCATACGTTACTTCAAAGATTAAAAATTAAAAATCCTATTTTTGTAGGACATTCTTTTGGAGGAAAAATTGCTATTGTTTATGCATCAAATTATAAAGTAGATAAATTAGTTTTAATTGCAAGTCCTTATAAAGTGGCAATGAAAAAAATCTCTTTAAAGGTACGTATTTTAAAAAAACTAGCAAAAATTCCAATTTTGGCAAATACGGTTGAAAAAATAAAAAGGAATATGGGATCGACTGACTATCGAAATGCGACAAAACCGATGCGAGATATTTTAGTAAAACATGTAAATACAGATGTTACAGAAAATTGTAAAACAATAAAATGTCCTACCATTCTTTTATGGGGAACAAAGGATACAGCGGTTTCCTTAGAAAATGCATATGAATTAGAAAAATTAATTGCGGATTCTGCTGTAATCGTTTATGAAAATGGAACGCATTATGCTTATTTAGAAGATGTCAATAAAACGATAAGAATTATTCGCTCATTTATTAGTTAGGAGAATGATAATGATGAAAATTTTTATACTATCCTTATCTATTTATATAATATACTTATTCATGAAAACGAGTAAATCATTACAGATGTTACAACAAAATAGATATAATAGAGGAAATAAATACTTAAAATGGGTAAAAGAAAATAAAAAGAAAAACTTTCTAACTTTAGAAGCATTTATTATTTTTATTATTCCCTTGTTTACCTTTGTAACTACAGATTATGTACCATTTCTATTTAATGCTATTTATTTTTTCCTTGCACTTATTTTTATATATAAAAGAGTAAAAGAACAAAAAAAAGTTCCCTTAAAATATACAGGAAGAGTAATTCGATTATTTTTTACAACCATTGTTCTTTATTTAATCATTATTGTTTTCATGAGTGTTTTCTTTTATGAAGAATCTCGAATTTTAGATTATTGGCTCTTGACCATTCTTGCTTATTTTAATAATATGATTGTTGTTATTGCAAATCTTATTAATGTTCCAATAGAAACTTGTATCAATCATTATTTTAAAAATAAAGCAACGAAAAAATTACAAGCGATGTCTAATTTAGAAGTGGTTGGTATTACAGGAAGCTATGGGAAAACAAGTAGTAAAAACATTTTAAATGATGTATTAAATGTAAAATACAATTGTATTCCATCTCCGAAAAATTATAATACGCCTTTTGGACTTATGATTACAATTAACGATTATTTGGATAAATTTAATGATTATTTTATTGCAGAAATGGGAGCTTGTAAGGTAAATGAGATAAAAGAATTATGTGACCTTGTTCATCCGAAGTATGGAATTCTTACGAAAATAGGACTTGCTCATTTAGAAACTTTTGGCTCACAAGAGAATATCCAAAAAACGAAATTTGAGCTTATTGAATCTTTGCCAAAGGATGGAGTGGGAATACTAAATGCCGATGATCCTTTACAAGTAGATTATAAGTTAAAAAATGATTGTTCTCTTTTATGGATTGGCATTGAAAATCAAAAAAAAGCAGATATTTATGCCACAAACATTAAACTAAGTAGTACCGGAACCACTTTTGATTGTTATTTTAAAAATCAAAAAGAAAAAGTGGAGTTCAGTACGAAATTGTTAGGGAAAGCCAATATTTATAATATTTTAGCTGCAATTGCTTTAGGTAGTTTCTTGGGTTTGTCTAAAGAGCAATTAGTTTTGGGCGTAAAAAAGGTACGTCCAGTAGAACATCGTTTGGAATTAAAAAAATATTATAATATGCATTTGATTGATGATGCTTATAACGCGAATCCTGAAGGTGCCAAAATGGCATTGGATGTATTAAATTTAATGGAAGGCAAAAAAATTGTGATTACTTCTGGCATGATAGAGTTAGGAAGTAAAAGTTATGAATTAAATAAAGACCTCGGATGTTACATGCATGATAAAATAGATACAGCTATTCTGATTGGTAAGGAACAAACAAGACCAATTTATGATGGCTTAGTTGCTAAAAAATTTAAAAAGCAAAATATCTTACAGTATAATGACATCATGGATGCTTTTGCTTACTTACAAAAAATAAATAATAAAGATACTTATATCTTGTTGCAAAGTGATTTGCCTGATATATTTAACGAAAGTTAGGAGTGATGTAAATGAAAATAAAAGTTGGTGTACTTTTTGGAGGGGATTCTGTTGAACATGAAGTGAGTATTATCACGGCTGTACAAGCAATGGAATTTTTAGATAAAGAAAAATATGAAATTATTCCAATTTATATCGATAAAGAAAGAAATTGGTATACGGGAAGTTCATTAATGAACATGGAAACCTATAAAGATTTAGAAAAGATAAAAAATGTGGCTACTAAGGTGTGTTTGACGAAAAAAGATAATGCTTTTGTATTAATAAAATTTGATAGTTTACTTAATAAAGCGGTTACAAGTATTGATATAGCTTTCCCAATTGTTCATGGAAAAGGGGTAGAAGATGGTTCTTTAGCCGGATATTTAGACACTTTAGGTATCCCTTATGTTGGATGTGATATGTTAGGGGCATCAATTGGGCAAGACAAGATTGTCCAAAAACAAGTGATGCAAGCAGAACATATTCCTGTTGCAGATTATGTATGGTTTTATGAAAACGAGTATCTTTTAGAGAAAGAAACGATTTTATCTAATATTCAAAAATTAGGATATCCAGTGATTGTAAAACCCGCTCGTCTTGGAAGTAGTATTGGGATTCACTTTGTTAAAAATGAAGAAGATATCGAAACTGCTATTTTAGATGCTATTTTATATGACGAAAAAATAATTGTTGAAAAAGCCATTCAAAATTTAATCGAAGTAGATTGTGCGGTATTTGGAAATCATGAATATATGGAAACTAGTTTGATAGGGGAAATGCTAACCACGAATGACTTCTTAACATTCGAAGATAAGTATTTAGCAGATGGTGGTAAAAAAGGCCCTTCCAACAAGATGGATAATAGTTGTAGTGACACAGGATTTAGAATTCCAGCTAAGTTAGATAAAAAAATAGAAAATGAAATTTTAGATTTATCAAAGAAAGCTTTTCGTGTTTTAAATTTAAAAGGAGTTACTCGATTTGATTTCTTAGTGGATTCTAAAAATAAAAAAGTCTATGTAAATGAACCAAATACGATTCCTGGTTGTTTAGCATTCTTCTTCTTTACACCAAAAGATATTTCTTATTCTAAACTATTAGATGATTTGTTAACGATGACAATCAAAGATTATAAAAACCAAAAGAAAAAGATTTCATCCTTTGATTCTAATGTATTAAGTACATTTAATGGATCAAAAGGAAAAAAAGGAAAAATGTCTTTGTAAAAAGATGTTTTTTTATGCCCAAAAAAAGGAAATAGCAAATTTGCGTTGTATATATAAGTGTAGGAGGTGTTTTTTATGTTAGATATTAATTTTAAAGCAATTGTAGATATGATTGAACACAGAAAGAATGAAGCGATTCGAAAAGTAAATGAAGAATTAATTTTACTTTATTATGAAGTAGGAAAGTATTTATATGAATTGTTAGAGAACAGTGCTTATGGAGATAATATAATTACAAAAATAGAAGAATTTATAAAAACTAATTATTCTGATTTAAAAGGATTTAATAGAAGAAATTTATATAGAATGCTAGAATTTTACAAAACTTATAAAGATGATGAAAAAGTGTCACCACTGGTGACACAATTAAGTTGGACAAATAATTTACTTATTTTAAATGGAACAAACACAAAAGAAGAGAGATATTTTTATTTGGAATTATGTATAAAAGAAAATTATTCTAAAAGAGAATTAGAAAGACAATTAAAATCTTCTTATTATGAAAGGATGAAATTATCTAAAAATTGTATTTCATTAGAAAACGAAGAAAAGAATTCTAAAACAAAGGTATTAGATTTGTATAGTTTAGAATTTCTAAATTTACCAAGCAAATATACAGAATATGACTTTAAAAAAGCTATTTTAAACAATATGAAAACTTTTATTTTAGAAATCGGTAAAGATTATACATTTATACAAGAAGAATATAAAGTGAAAATTGGAAATAGAAATTTTTATATTGATTTGTTGTTTTACAATCGTTCTCTATCTTGTTTGGTTGCCTTTGAATTAAAAATAGGGGAATTTAAAGCAGAATATTTAGGAAAAATGAATTTATATTTAGAAGCCTTAGATGAAAATGTAAAAAAGGCACATGAAAATCCAAGCGTTGGAATTATTCTTTGCAGTTCTAAAAATCAAGAAATTGTAAAATATTCTCTTAATAAAAATATGTCAAAAACTTTAATAGCAGAATATAAATTAAAATTAATTGATAAAAAGCTTCTTAAAAATAAACTCATAGAACTTTCTTCTAAATACTTGTCAATTACATAAAATAATAGTATATTAAAGTCATAAAAGAGGTGAAGTTATGGAATTATGGATTATTTGGCTAATCATTATATTTATTTTGATTATTGCGGAAGTAAGTACAGTAAATTTAGTATCTATATGGTTTATTGCCAGTGGAATTGTATCTTTAATTGTATCAATTTTTTATGATAATTTTTATGTTCAATTCGCTATATTTGTAATACTAGGAATTCTTTTGTTACTTACTACAAGAAAAGTATTAGAAAAATATATGAAACCAAGTAATGAAAAGACAAATCTGGACCGAGTGATTGGTATGGAAGCTGTTGTTACAGAACCAATTAAGAAAAATGTTGTTGGGGAAGTAAAAGTAGATGGAAAACGTTGGAGTGCCATTTCTAATAAAAAGATAGAAGTTGGCGAAGAAGTCATTGTCGAGAATATCGATGGTGTCAAATTAATTGTAGGAAAGAAGGAGAAGTAAAATGCCATTTTTAATTGTTATTTTAATTTTAATTGTTATTATTGTACTTCCTAATATTAAGGTAGTACCTCAAGCAAAGAGTTATGTTATAGAAAGATTAGGGTCTTATTATACAACATGGAAAAACGGACTACATGTAAAAATACCGTTTGTGGATCGAGTAGCGAATACCGTATCTTTAAAAGAAATTGTAAAAGATTTTGCACCACAACCAGTAATTACAAAAGATAATGTTACAATGCAAATTGATACAGTTGTGTATTTTCAAATTACAGATCCAAAATTATATACGTATGGAGTAGAATATCCAATTAGTGCGATTGAAAATTTAACAGCAACCACTTTACGTAATATCATTGGAGAATTAGAATTAGACCAAACCTTAACATCAAGAGATATTATTAATTCAAAAATGCGTTCTATTCTAGATGAAGCAACTGACCCATGGGGAATTAAAGTAAATCGTGTAGAAGTAAAAAATATATTACCTCCAAAAGATATTCAAGAAGCGATGGAAAAACAAATGCGTGCTGAACGTGAACGTAGAGAAAAGATTCTTCAAGCAGAAGGAGAAAAGAAATCAAGTATCTTAATTGCTGAAGGAGAAAAGGAAAGTGCAATTTTAAGAGCAGAAGCAGATAAAGAAGCGCAAATCAAAAGAGCAGAAGGAGAAGCAGAAGCAATGCTTAAAATTAAAAATGCCGAAGCAGAAGGTATTAAATTATTAAAAGATGCGAAAGCTGATCAATCTGTTTTAACACTTAAGAGTTATGAAACTCTAGCGCATATGGCGGATGGTCAAGCAACGAAGATTATTGTTCCATCAGAGCTTCAATCGATTGCAACGATTGGTACAACTATTAAAGAAATGATGAGTGATAAAAAATCAAAGTAAAAATTCTTTGATTTTTTTCTGTCCTATGATATAGTATGCTGCTAAGAGGTGACATCTATGTTCATCAAATATGAAAATAGACTCATTTGTGAAAAATGTGGCGGAAAATGTTGTAAACAAAGTGGATGTTATTATGAACCAAAAGATATTAAAGATTGGTCTTTAAAAGGTCTGTTAGAAGAATTACTTAAAGGTGATATTTCTATTGTTTCAAATTTAATATTTGAAGAATATCCTAATGGAAAAGAATATATAGAAATATTTTTATCGTTAAGAGCTAGAAATAAAAATCGCCCTATAGTAGATTTACTGTCCATGAGAACGACATGCGCATCTTTAACGGACACAGGATGTAAATATGAATTTAAAAAACGTCCTAGTGGTGGAAAAAATTTAATACCACGAAAGAATGGTAAATGTCATTATTTAATGCACCCCAATCTGATAAAAACTTGGTATGGTTATCAAGAGATTCTACAAGAAGCTGTAAAAAAACTGACAGGGAAAAGTGTAGAAGACTGTTTAAAAAGTGACGTTCAAAATTTATTTTCTGACTATTATTTGAGAAATTTTGATAATGTATGTGAAAGTGAAATAGAAGGAATATCTATATTATTACCGACTTTAGCCAGATTTTTTCCAGAAGAATTAAGAATAGCACAAGAAATGCATGGAAATATGATAATAAAAGAAAAAATAAAACAAGCACCAAGAAATGAAAAATAAATAGTTTTTTTAATTCAGAAAATTGGTTAGTTGCTTATCTATTTTCTAGAAGAGAATAATAAGTTAATAGAAAATAAAAAAAGCCATCTAGGCATTAATTCCTGATAGTTCTTTTTTAATATTATAATGAGGAACTAGAGGTATTAAAAGAATGCATTAAATCTTCAATGAATTCTGTAATTCCTTCCTTATTTGTTATATTGGTATACATGTTTTCCAAATCCTTTTTTGTTAAAACATTTATATCAATCGCCTCATCCACATTTTTACTATTTAATGTACCTTTTGTAGTATAAGAATGATTCAATGTTATTGATCCTTTTGTACTATCATAATCAAATGTAATACTTACATTTGATTTTTCTTTTTCTGTTTGACTTTCAATTGATCCAACTATTTTCTTATTATCAGTTGAAAGTTCATAACTGCATTTTTTATCTGTATCTTTTATGATGGAAAACCAATCATTACTTTCTTTGATTTCTAAACCTACAAAATCTTTTGTCAATCCTTTTGTAAATATAGAAATAGTCATATTTGTTTCTTCCAGTTCTAAATTTTCTTTTGTAGCTTTTTCTAAAAATTCTTTAATTGTATCAGAATCTTGGTCTGTTATTTTAGCAAAAGCGTCGATAAATTTTTTATTATTTAATTCTTTTGCCATATTTTTAATCATTTCTTCTAAATTTGTTTGGTTTAAAATCAAACTATTTTTAGTCACTTTTGTATCTTTTTTATTTATCATTATTTTCGTATTTTCTGAAGTAAAATATTTTTCTTTTAAAGACTTTGTTAAAGCTTTATCAATTTCTTCTAGAACAACTTGATAAGCGGCGATTCGTTCTTTATTAGAATTCAAATTTATTTCTGTATCTATAGGAATATGAATATATTTATCAAAAACATCCTTTAAATCAATATAAATATCCTTATTTTCGGTATACATATTTGCTTGTATTAAATCTTTTTGATTATATTTTGTATCTATTTCCATATACATTCTATTTTTTGTATAGTCTACTTCATAATTTAGGTTGAAATCTAAATTGTTAAAAATAGAAAGGATTTGATTTGCTTCTTTATTTTCGCTATTCATATCTGTTTTTATTGCCATGGAACCAAATATTGCATTCTTATTTTCTTTTAATGAAGTATTTGCGCTAGCAAATACTTTATCTAAAGCAATCGTAAATACTTTCTTTGGATTAGATAACATAGCTACATAGGTAATACATGCAACGACAATGAGTACAATCGCTATAAATAATAGGGTTAAAAACTTTTTATTTCCTTTCTCTTTTCCAATACCTAAATTTTCTGTTTCATTTTCTTTCATTTATTTTCACTCCTTTTATATATAATAGCATATTTATTTTTATTTGAAAAAATTATTTTCTATTCTTTTTTCCATTTCTTTCAACGAATAAAATGTCAATATTATTTTTGTTGCATAGCTCTAGTAAATCTTTAAAAAAATATTTACTTCTTCCTAATTCATTTGATTGTTGCCAATCCTTTGACTTATCTATTAATTTAGCAAATTCCGCTTGTGATAAATTTGTTGATTCTCTAATAAATTTTAATATTTCATTTGCTTGGTAGTCATTGGCTCTTATTTGCATTTAATCACCTCATGAATACACTATCATGTATTAATTTGCAAAAATTAAAGCACGTATTGACAATACGTTTTAAAACGTGATATATTTTACTTACGATAAGCGTATTGGTAATACATATCCACTAATGAAAGTAGATGAGAAAATGAGGCATAACAACCAAAAAATAGTAATAACAACAATACTAGGAATAGTATTATTAATCATAGGAACAAGTTATGCCTATCTGTTCTATAGTACAGAACAAAAAGAAAAGA
>CAYSFO010000015.1:0-31395 GCA_964430695.1 uncultured Muribaculaceae bacterium
GAAAATGATGTTTATGATTTTCAAAATAGTAAATATCTTTCTGATTATGGAATTTATGATGTTCCTATAAATGAAGTAGATGATGATTATGCACAGGACTTTGTTGACTATTTATGGGATCGTACTGCGATTAGAGGAAAAAATAAAGGAAAAAGGTTATCGGAAAATACTATTTATAAACCTTTTTCTTTTGTCCATAAAGTATTTAATTATTTTAAAAATGATTTGAAAATTATATCAAGTAATCCTTTTGATAATGTTAAAAGAAAGCCTCATGCAGTTGCTGAAGATAAAGAATACTTTACGGAAGAAGAAATGCATTATATTAAAGATAAATTAGAGTTTGAAAATATTAGATTTAAGACTTTAATTACTTTTATGATGGATATGGGTTCTCGTAGAGAGGAAGCTCTTGCTATTAAATGGAGTGATATTAACTGGTATCGTGGAACTATTAGTATTGAAAGAGCCTTTGTTAAATCTAAAATTGATAATAGATATATTATTAAGCCTGTTAAACGAAAGAAAAGTGAAAGAGAGATTATATGTACTAGTTATGTATTAGAATTATTGAAGAATTACAAGGCATTTAAAGAGGCTTGTGGATTCGTTATTAATGATGATGACTTTGTTTTTACCGCATGGGATAGTATGGATATTGTAGATCCTGATCGTTATACGAGAGAGTTTAAGTTATTTATTCAAAAAATAGGTATTAAAAAAGATGTTCCTTTGAAAAACATGAGAGCGACTAATACTTCATTTTATGTTGCTCATGGAAAGAATTTAAAAGCAATCCAAAATCGTGTTGGTCATGAGAATATAGAAACAACTTTAACTTATTATGCACAGGCTAATTTCAATGAAGATAAAAAACTAGTTCAGTTATATGAAGAAGAATTTTATAATAAATTAGGTTTATCAATGGCTGATATTTATCGTATTGTTGCTAATCGTTTAAGTGATACAAAAAAACTAATAAGTGTTTTAGAAAAGATTGGGAATGAGTTTATAGATGATTCTAATTATGATATACAATTAGAAAGGTGTCAGGATCACTTTAAAAATTTGTTCCCTATATTTAACAAAATATTAAATATAGATTCTATACTTGATGATGATGAGATTGATTATATTTTTGAGGGATTTCAGACATTGTATCATACTATAAAAATTGATACATTAGAACCTAGAATTAAGATTTAAAATGTAGTCTTATAAATTAAACCCCTAACAACAGTTTTAGGCATTTTGGTACACAAAAATGCAAGTGTTTAAAATAATTGTACCAATTGTGTACCAAATGCTTAAATTAATGTTGATTTTTTTTAATTATTTTTAATTTTACATGAATTAAAATTGATTAAAAGTAATTGACTAAATGCCCTATTTTCCTGTATAATTGGTTCAATTGAAGTTAAATGCAGAGGGTGGTCGACTTGCACTCCAAAACTTTAGTTGGGAGTTCGATTCTCTCATCCCCTGCCATTTTTTGAATTATACTTCAAATTTTTGGAGTTCAGATATATTTTAGATAAGGTCAAACAAGTGACTTAAGTAGAAAACTTCATTAGTTCGAAAGGATGGTGAAGTTTTTTATATGCTAAAAATAAAGAAAAATGCGTTTTCCTTTGATTACAACATCAAATGTATGGATCTAAATAGAGATGCAAGATTAATTTATGGGAATATTATCATTATTTATAGAATAAACATTTGATTCTAAACTAGTAAGAATATTACCCAATGAAGAAGAACAACAATCTAATAATGGATATTGCGGTAGTACGATTATTAATGTATTTAGTGCCGAATTTTCGGATAATAATTTTTCAGATTTAAGTATAGATTTATTTGCTAAAATGGTAAAACATTTGGAAGAATTAAATGAAGATAATAAAGATTTAACTACTTTGAGTATTAATTAGCAAATATTGAAAATTATTCCCTCAGAGAACTTTTCCTATATTATGGAGAAATTCCCAATTTCCTAAATAAAATTCTAAAGAAAGGAAAATGACTATGGCTATAATAAAAGATAATTTAACTAATACAAATGGATATTTATATGATTCTAATTTATAGTTTGCAGTTAAAGGGCTACTTACTATGTTAATTAACTTAGAAGATAAATTTAGTTCTAATATGGATACAATTTACAAGCTAACAAAAATGGTTCTGATAGCGTAAGAAGTGCTACTACAAAACTAATAAATAAAAAATTATTTGAAAAGAATCAAAGTTAGAGATGAAAAAGGATGCTTTCAATACAAGGTTGTTTTATACGATAGAATTTTTTATGAAACCAGTAAAAAAATTTATTCATAAGAAAATCTCTAGAAAAATTTAGGGGTTTGTCTACACTTAGAAGTATCATTGATAATGATACTTCTAACTAAGCATTTTCATTTTCCTCTTCAATTTCGTCTATTTGTCTAAAATCTAATTTGTAAGTGTCATCAACTTTTTCAAAAGCAACACTATCGATTCCTATTTCTAACAATTTATCATATGTTACTAGTTCATTTTCTTCTAATTGTAAAACATCTCGTAATATCCATTCGCCTAATACCTTATTTGGATTAGACATAATTGCTTTTCCACTATCTTGACATACTTTCATTGAAATTTCTTTTCCGCTTGGCAGAATCACATTAAAACTTTGATCACGCGGTGGAAAGAAATCTGCATATTTATCTCTAAGTTTTGCAGGAAAGGGAATATACACTTCATTAATATCTCTTTTTCTTCCTCCTGCATTCCATTGATTTAAACCACTTTTCTCTGGAACAATTCTTTTGCCATGTGAATAAGAGTATAATGGCATTACTAGTTTCTCTCCTTCTGTTATAGTAATAATTGCAGGTAATTCTTCTCTGTTGATAAGTGATAATGGATCTTTTGCAATAATTACTTTTATCTCAGCAAAGTAATCATTGGTTATAAATTGTTTATATAAAGTACTTTTTGTAATATTAAATTTATAATTGTGATTTCCATCGGTAAAATCTATCGTATTAGCTTTTACATTTTGCAAAGTAATTTTATCTATATCAATAAAATCCATTGTTTCTTCATAAAAATGGAACCCTTCATCATTTCTAACAATACAATGAAAAATCATTTTATCAATATTATAAGTTTTCATTGTAAATGATAATCTTTTATTTCTTAATTCTGCAATTTTCTTAACTTTATTTTCTGGATCCAAATTTTCATATAAAGAATGTTGGTTGTTAAATTCTTCAATTTTTTGATATGTCTTCTTGTTTTGCTCTAAGAAAGTTTTAATTCCTATGCCTATGTTATCCAATTTAGCATCTGCGGGTACATCTGATCTAGCAAGGTTAGTCGCGCCAAATGCATTACAATACAAATTTTCAGTTGCTCTGTAGTATAACATTGGAGTAGTACTGTCGCTAAATAATGATGATAACATTCCTACAACTTTTAAATCATCTAAATATTTATTTAAATCTTTATCGTTATATTTAATAATTTGCATTTTTATCGGTCTCCTTTATTGCTTCTACTATTTTTTCAGCGACTCTTTTTATTACATTTACTGATACAGCATTTCCTGCTTGCTTATATACTCTTGAGTCTACTAATTCTTCAGGAATAATAAAGTCTTTTGGAAAACCTTGCAACATTAAACACTCTATAGGTAATAATTTTCTTATTTTATTATAATTTGTATATATTAGAGGAACATTATGTCCACCCATTCCCATATTTGCTGTCAGTGTAGGACAAACTCCATTTTTATTTTCTCTAACATAAATTCTTCTGTATTGATAGACAACATTATGCTCGTTTATGTTTTCTTTCAATAAAGAATAACACTTTTTATCTTTTTCATATAAGTATTTTTTTGGGACCTTTATATCCCAATTTATTATTTTGTCTATTGAATTTTTTAAAGCAATTTTATTAGGCCATTTAAAATTATTAAGGTCTTTCTCATTTAAAAATCCGATAATAAATATTCTTTCTCGATTTTGAGGAAGATTCCCATATTCACATGTATTTAACACTTTGGCTTCTACTGTATATCCATAATGTTCCAAAGTTTCTTTTATTACAGTAAATGTATTTCCATTATCATGAGTTTTAAGATTTTTGACGTTTTCTAAAAATATTATTCTTGGTTTGTTGTTGTTTTCTTCCATCTCTTTAATTATTCTCATTATTTGAAAAAACATATTTCCTCTATCATCTTCGAATCCTTTCCTATAACCTGCGATTGAGAATGGTTGACAAGGGAATCCACCAGTAAGTATATTAACTTTTGGAATATCTTTTCCTTTAATATTACATATGTCATCTACTACTAATTTTATATTTTTATGATTCGCATTAAATGTTTCAGCACAATATTTATCAATTTCATTCGCCCATATTGGTTTTACTCCTGCATATTTAAATCCTAAGTCAATACCACCAATACCGGCAAATAGACTAGCCATCTTAAGTTGTTTCACAATTGCACCTCCTGACAATCCTATATAAATTATAACATTATATTATTTAAAAAGCAGCATTTATAATTAGTATGTTCTGTAATTTAATTAAAAAGGATAAAAATTATAGTGTAAAACTTAAATTTTTATCTATTATTATCTTGTTTAAACTGGTATCGGTTCAAAGATATTTGTATTCTACATATTGTACTGTCAAAAAAACGTTCCTAATAGGAAACGTTTTTTCTAATGCTTAGTCTTATCAACTAGTACCATCTTTTGACCAGATTTCATAGTTGGAGGTGCAGGTTCATTTTTCACTAATGTTACTTCATGTCCAGTTCTTCCCCCTCTTGGGCCAACAACTTCATACTGTCCAGAAGTTGGTACCTTTTGACCCGACTTTAAAATAATCTTTCTCATGTAATTTTATTCCTCTCCGCCACCAACACTATTGAAAGTGAAAAAAGAATATGTTATATTAATAGTAGGGATTGTGCAATATCCTAGCTATCATAACATGATGGCTTTTTTCTTTTTTTGTGAGTTTTTTATCTCACAATTACATTCTACATAATGTTTTTATACATGTCAAGTAAATATTTACATATTAATTAATATATATTTACTTTTTGAGTAACTTTGTGTTATGATATCCTCATGAGGTGGTGTTTATGAATAATAATTCTTTTGCTACCAGAATAAGACAACTAAGAATTAACAATAATTTAACTCAAAAGGATATTGCTGAAAAATTTGGTATGACTCCAACAGGGATTTCATATTGGGAATCAGGGAATGCGATTCCAAATTATGAAACGTTGAAAAAATTAGCTGTTTTATTTAATGTTTCTATTGATTTTTTAACTGGAAATGAAAATTTTAATAATGAAAATGATATTTTATTTCGAAAAATCGGAAAAGTTGATGAAGAAAAGAAAGTTTTATTAATGCGTATATTAAATAACACGGTAGATAGTTTTATTGACGATGAAAATAAATTTTAATCATATTATTGATAAAGCTTATGAAATTTTAATTTTGCAACAAAAATTAGTTTTTCCATTAGATATTTTCAATTTAAAAGCTAATCAAAATGTAAAAATATTATCATTTTCTGAATTAGCAAATATTAACTCTTGTTCATTTGATGAGATTTTATTATTAGCAGATGGAGCAGATGCCTTTAAATTTGAAAAAAAAGATATAGCATTAATTGTATACAATGAAAGAATTAAAAATCAAAATAGATTAAGATGGAGCATTGCACATGAATATGGTCATATAATATTGAAACATACAGGACAATCATCTCAAAATGAAGTAGAAGCAAATTTCTTTGCTGCAAATCTTCTTTTACCTAGATGTATTATTAAAGAACTTAAAAACAAACGCGATTTTATTGATATAAATTATTTACAAAATAAATTTAGTATATCAAAAGAGGCATCCGAAAAATTTTTTTCTAATATTAATTCTAGAGGATTCGAATTTTTTACAAATGAATATGATGACATAATTCTTGCAAAAGCAGATGATTTTTTAAAAAAAGAAACTAGAAATTCTTTAAAACTAGAATTACTAGACGAAGAAGAAATGCAGATCGAAAGAGATAAATGGCTATATGATAAGTAATAATTTTTTCAAATTTGTAAAATTATGTTAAAATATAATTGCTAATGGATTCAATCCATCTAGATTTTATGGCAAGTGTTGTACAATTAAGTCTATTTGTTGCCATGTGAATGATACTCTGAATTTCCGGAGTTTAGATATATTTTAAGAGTATTTTAAAATGACCAAAGATTTAGAAAAAAGGAAATGCATAACTATGAATTAAGGCAAATAGATGGAGATAGCGAAGTATGGATATGTAAAGATTGCGAAGCTATAGTGAGAAGACCTCATAATTATAATGGCCCTTCACAAACACCGATTGTAAACGAGGATGGAATTCACACTATTTATTATCCAGAAACAGAAGAATTAAAGAAAATGAGAAGATAAATAATTAAATAAGGAAAAATTAGTAAAAATAAAAATTATCATTATTTAAGTGTACATTTGTAGTATAATAAAAGTATAGGAGAGTGAAAAAATGAATAAAAATGTTATTAATTATTATTTAATTGCGAACAAATTAAAAAATGTTATTCGTACAGGATGGCTAGAAGTTGGAATAGCAAGTAAAAGAATTGAATCTGTTGCTGATCATGTTTATGGGTGTTTTGTTTTAGCTATTGGTCTAGAAAGTGAATATCATATAGATTTAGATATGAGTAAAGTATTTAAAATGCTTGTTATTAAAGAATTAGAAAAAGTAAATCTAGATAAAGAATATACACCAGATGGTCAAAGAAATGCGGATAGAAAAGAAGAAGCAAAGAAAACCATTTTAAAAGTAACAGATGGATTAATAAAACAAACAGAGCTTGTAGCATTATTTGATGAAGTTAATAAAAAGAAATCAAAAGAAGCCATTTTTTCGTGCAATGTTAGTAAAATCGAATCTGATTTACAGGCTAAGATTTATGATTTAAAAGGTGAATTTAATTTAGAAAATGCTCTAGCAGATGCTAAAAATTATGGAGAAAAATTAGCTGAAGAGATTATTCCACAAATAAAAAATGCAAGTGACGGATGGATTTTGTTTGATCGTCGTTATTATACAGATGATAAAATGTTTGAAGATTTATCTAAAGATATTCAAAATATTGAAAATTTAGAAGAATAAAAGATAATTGTAAAATGTAGAAGAGGGACTTAAAAATGGTGTCCTTTTTTATTGTTATAATGTATATTTTAAAGTTTTTTGATTTTTGAATAGCAAAAATATGAGGGTAAGTGTACTGCAGGTATTTTTTGATGACCATTATAAAAAAGAATTACGTTTTTTTGTGTATAAACTTTTTTAACCAAAACTTAAATTCTTCCTTGTTTGCGTAAATAATTGCTGAGTGTTATAATATAATAAGAAAGGAAGAAAAAATGCGTAATTATACAAATTTTACTTGTTCACAAGATATAAGAGATTTTTTAGAATTTTATATAAACGAAAAAGGTAAATTAGGTATTTTTGATTTTAGAAAAAGGCGAGAATTAAGTCAAATAAAATCTAGTATAGTTACATGTAAGCAAATGCTTGAAGATTATACTACATTTGAAAGTAATCAGTTTTTACAATTTCTAACTAAATATTTATCGTTACAAGAAAATGAGGAATATATATTATTGGATAATATTAAAGAATGTGTTTCTATTATGGTTGCTGTACCTGTGCCACATCCACAAATAACTACTCAAGAATATAATATAATCACTACGGCTAAGAATTATGAAAAATTAAAGAGTGAAAGGGATGCTTATAATGGATTAGGGGATACTAATAATATTAATCAATTTCTTGCTGTATGTGAAAATAAGAAGTATATTAATTTAATAACTAGTAGTACATATTCTCTATTACATGGTTTAAGCTTAAAAGATGATTTTTCTGACTATCCATATTTGGCTGATTTAGCATACGAATTGGTAGATTTAAAGTTATCTAACCCTAATTTAAGCGATATTGAAAGATTAAATATTGTATTATCTAATATGCAACTAGAAAATAGTAATAATACAGTAGAGAAAATATGACAGAGTAAGCGGCAACTAATAAATTGTAAAAAATGAAAATATTTTTCTTAACGCCTGCAAATCATCTATTTATAATTTATATAAAAAAATCTAGTTTAATTAAAAATTAGATTTTTTTTTATGGTCTGTTAAGAGTTAACAATAGTGTTTTTGTATAAATTTATATTCTATGCTCAAACTAGTAAAAAGAGAGTTGCATGTATATGAAAAAAGATATTAATACAAAGAACGTTTTTGCAGAAGGCTTAAGTTTTTATAAAATCTTTATTTTCTTTTTACTTGGTTCTATTTTTGGAAGTGTTTTTGAAGAAATTGTTCATTTTTTTCAACATGGGGATTGGACACATCGAGAAGATTTAATATATGGTCCTTTTAGTACGTTATATGGTTTTGGTGTTGTTCTTTATTTAATTTTTTTTATAAAGAATAATGATAAAAGAGGAGTTGTAAAAACATTTCTTTATTGCTCGCTACTTGGAGGAATAACAGAATTCTTAACTAGCTTTTTCTTAGATATATTCTTGCATGTAAAATTTTGGGATTATTCCAATATGTTTTTACAGATTCAGGGTAGAACAACAATTCCCATTATGCTTATTTGGGGTTTATTTGGTACTCTTTTGTTGAAAGTTGTTTATCCTTTCTTATCAAAGTGGATAGAAAAGATTCCTTATAAAGTTGGAAAACCAATCTGTATTTTTCTATTGGGTTTCATTCTTTTAGATATGTTTATTTCTTACGGTGCTTATTTTCGCATGCTGGCTCGTAATAAAGGAGGGGCACCTAAAACAATTATAGAGGAATTATATGATAAGATTTATAATGATGAATTTATGTATGAACATTTTCCTATTTTAAAAGGAGACTAACTCACATTTTGTGAGTTTTTTGATGCAAAAAAAGGAAATAACCAATTTAGGGTGTAAATATATAGTAGGGGGTGTTTTTATGAGAAAGAAAAAAGTTTTAATTATTTCTTTATTTTTAATTTCTATTTTTTTGGTAAGTAAGCGCATTTTTTTATCTGTTTCTCAAGAGCGACAAGTACAAAACTTTTTGGCTTCTTCCAAGTTTCTTGAAGATGTGGATAACCAAGAAGATTTAGGGGATAGTTATATAGCACTATTAGAAATACCAAAAATTCATTTACAACAAGGAATGTATTCTATGTTGTCAAAAGAAAATACGGTTGCTAAGAATATTGAAATTATTGAAGGCTCTACAATGCCCGATCAAGAGAACAGCCATTTAATACTCGCTGCACATAGCGGAACAAGTGCTATTGCCTACTTTAAAAATTTAGATAAATTAGTCATAGGGGATAGAGCGTATATTTATTATAAAAACATGGTGTATACTTATAAACTTATTAATATTTATCAAGAAAAAAAGGATGGTGTAATTACTGTTCGTTGGATGAAAGATAACGCAAGCTTAACTTTGATTACTTGTAATAAAAGAAATAATCAATTACAAGACGTTTATCTCTTTCAACTTGTAGATTTGCAATAAAATCTTTTGTTTTTCCATTCAATCATTTTCCAATATTCCTTATTTACAATTTTATTATCTTTTGTTATAATCTTTTGTAGAATATGGGAGTGATTAGTATGAAGGCATTGTCGCCAGAAATTAGTGCTTTACTAGATAAATTATATAATTTAAGAGGAGAAGATAGTGTTGTTTTAGTTGAAATGGATAAACAAAAGAACAAAGCAGAAGAGACAAAAACTAGAACAACAGAAGAAAAAAAGGAATTACAAGAAAAAATTGCTGATTTAGAAAAGCAACATGAAGAATTAAATGATCAAGGAGATAAATTGATTAGTCTTTTGTCTGGAATTAATAGGGATGACTATGCTACTGTTCTAGATCGTTTAAAAATTGATTTTGATCCACAAAATTTAGTAGAAAAAATCAATCGTTCTTTGCCTCGTACAATCGACTCAGTTTCTTTAGATACAAAAAAAGCAGAAGAAAAGTTAGTAAAAGTAGAAGAAGAAATGAATACGGCGATTACAACTATAGATGAACTTGGTATTCGTCGTGATACGGCTTTAGCAAATCAAGAAAAATTGAATGAATATTTTGAACTTGCTTTAACAGGAAGAATTAATATTACAAGAGATTCTATTACTTCATTACTTGAACAATTTGATTTTACCGAAGAAGAACAAAGAGAAGCCGCTAAAATATTAATGTTCCCAGAAGATGCTTTATATACTTATGATGAAAAGGTAAAGCAAAAAGGTAAGGTAGGAAGTTCTATTCGTGATGTTGTTCCAGAAGAAGAAAAAATTGTAGAGGAAGAAAAAGAAGAAGTTGCTGTAAAGATTGAAGAAGAAGAACCTGTTTCTGTTGAAGTTGCGCCTAAAGATGATGCAAAGGATCAATTAATTCATTTATTAGAAAATAATGATATTGATTATTTAGATTTTACTGTTCAAGAATTAGATTATTTAATTGCTAACTACAATGAAGAAAGACTTGAAAATAATATTCATTATATTAAAAAAGTAAGTATTGGAACAGATATTTTTGTAAATCATGCTGGTTTAATGTTAGATTCTGAATTACAAGAAAAAGTAAATGTATTGCTAGATTTAGGGAAAGAACCTATTGATATTTATTTGAATCCAAGTATTTTAGAAAAATATTCATTAGAGGAATTAAAAAAAGCTGTTCGTGATTTAAAAGATAACGGTATGGATCCTAGAAATGTTCCATTAATGGCTTATTAATGGAGGGGTTGTAGAATGAATGTAATGACTATAGTAAAAAAATTAAGTTCTCTTAATATGCTTTCTACTTCTGAAGATAGTATGGCGTTATTCTCTGATTGTTTTAATAAATTTGGTATTAGCTTACTACTATTAAATGACGAAGATAAATTTAATCATATTGTAGATCTTTTAAAAGAAAATAGTATTCCTTTACAAAAAGCAAATGGTATTTATGCTTTAAGAATCTTTGCTGTAGAGGGTTCAGAACTTGAAAATATTATTTCAATGTATAAAGAAATAAATGAATTGAATTTCTTAAGAATGCATCCAGAGATGATGGCAGAGGCCAAAAATATTTATTTTGTTGCAGAAAAGATGAAAAAACTTCAAAGTGCAGGTACATCTTACAAAAATGAAAATGATTATGATATGGCTTTATTACTTTCAAATGAGGAAAGTAGTCAAGTTGTTCAAGAAATTGAACCAATGGAAGACAGTGTCAATGATTATTTGAAAAAATATTTAGAAGACCCTACTTTGATAGATAAACTTGAAAATATGGAAGGCAATGATGGAGAAGAAGATGTGAATATTGCCTTAGAACTTCAAAAAGTAGAGAATCGGATTTGTGAAGAATATTTGTTGCCTGTAGATGATGGATGGAAAATTGTTATTAATAAGAAAGAAGTAAATTCTTTTCAAACAATTAAAAATACAATTAATACAATTACTAAATTAAATCTACCAATTACACCTAATGATGCACTTCTTTTGGTTGTATTTTATAAAACAAATTTGGAAGTAGCAGATATTAATGATGTCATTCATAATGAATTATTTAAGGAGGGAATGTAGTCATGAAGTTTTTAATGGATTATAATTTTACAGAAGAAGAAATAAAAAACTTCAGTGCAAATGTCCCACCCATATTGTTAGAACAATTATTAAATTCTTATTTATTAGTTTCTAAAAATATCGATTTTTTAAAAGAATTAGGTGTAAGTAACTATAAAGAGATTTTTATCAAGTTTTATGATATGTTTTTAATGG
The DNA here is from genome assembly GCA_964430695.1 of uncultured Muribaculaceae bacterium. Classification (GTDB taxonomy): domain Bacteria; phylum Bacillota_I; class Bacilli_A; order RF39; family UBA660; genus MGBC108787. Next base: position 11,876 of record CAYSFO010000015.1, read on the forward strand.
ATCATAGTAATTTTACGGGTATTTTTAACAAGTATGAACTAGAAGATTTAGTTGAAAAATTAGAAAAAAATGCTGATATTGTAGAATTCTTATAATCAAAAAAGGAAGCTTAAAAGGCTTCTTTTTTAGTGTCAAAAATGGTATAATATTAGTAATAGATAGGGTGGATTCTATGGACTATTTGAATAATCTAAATGAACAACAAAGACAAGCCGTTATGCATAAAGATGGTCCATGTTTAGTGATTGCAGGAGCTGGAAGTGGAAAAACAAGAGTTTTAACAACTAGAATTGCCCATTTAATAGAGCAAGGTGTTCCTTCTTGGAATATTTTAGCCATCACCTTTACAAATAAAGCAGCAAAAGAAATGCGAGATAGACTCAATATCTTGGTACCAAATCATGATGTTTTTGTGGGTACTTTTCACTCTTTTGGGGTACGAATCTTAAGAGAAAATTATGTTCATTTAAGACTAGAACGTAATTTTACCATTTTAGATAGTGATGATGTTTTAAGTTTGATTAAAAAAATCATGAAAGATTTGGGGATTAGTAAGGAAGAATGTGCTCCTTCTTATATAAGAAATCGTATTAGTTTTGTTAAAAATGAAATGATGAGTGATGTAGAAATTGAAAAGTTTTTTAATACTGAACCAGAAAAAATTGCTTATCAAGTCTATAAAGAATATAGAAAAGTATTAAAGAAAAATAATTCTGTTGATTTTGATGATTTGTTATTACTACCTGTAGAACTCTTTACTAAAAATAAAGAAGTATTAGAACGTTACCAAGAAAAATTCAAGTATATTTTAATTGATGAGTATCAAGATACAAATGAGGTACAATATAAATTATCTAAATTATTAAGTAGTGCATATCACAACATATTTGTTGTCGGAGATGCCAACCAATGTTTAGCGAAGGGATCACAAGTAGAAACAAGAACTGGCAAAAAAAACATTGAATGTGTAACAGAAGACGATGAAGTTTTAACGGCTGTAGGGTATGGAAAAGTGGATTTTCAGAAAGTTCAAAAAGTTGTCCCTACTTCTTACGAAGGAATAATTTTAAAAATCACAACGAAAAGTGGATATACCATTTCTTGTACTCCAGATCATACTATGTTTTATAAGTTGCCTATAGAGGAAAATAAGTTTTATGTTTATTTGATGTATAAAAAAGATTTAGGTTTTCGTATAGGGCAAACCAGATCTTATCGAAGTGATGGTACAAAATATATCAATGGTTTAATGCAAAGACTAAATCAAGAACATGCCGATAAAATATGGCTATTAAAAAGATGTAATAATCAATTAGAAGCAAGTTATTATGAGCAATATTATGCTACCATGTTTGGGTTACCTCAAATGTGTTTTCATGGAATAGGAAGAAGATTATTGTTTTCACAAGAAGAGATTAATAAATTTTATAAGGAAATCCCATCTGATTTAAGAGCTGCTATGCTAATGCATGCAGAAATGTTAAGTATGGAACATCCACATTATTCTAAAAGCGGTTTTGTACATAAGACAGTTTCTAATCGTATTATAAATATTAATTATTTAAATGGAGATACATCTGCAAAAAGAAATTATTATACGCAAAGAATAAATTTTAATACTACCTCTTCTGAATATCGTACGATACTCGAAAATGCTGGTTTTCGTGTAAGAGATGGAAAAAATAAAGATTTTAGAATTGAAACAGAACGAATTACTATGTTAGAAGCAAATGAATTTGCCAACAAAATTGCTATGTTTATTCCTGAAGTTTCTATTTTAGAAAAAATACGTTTAACAAAGGAAATTGCTTTTCGGTTTATTCCTGCTGGCTCCTTAAGAGAAGGAATGCAACTTGCTATTTTAAAAAATAATGAGCTTGTGGAAGATGAAATTATTAGGATTGAAAAAAGTGTATATAATGATATCGTTTATGATTTATCGATTCCTACTACGAGAAATTTTATTGTTAATGGAGTTTGTGTTCATAATTGTATTTATGGCTTTAGAGGTTCGAATTTTCGTAATATTTTAAATTTTGAGCATGATTATCAAAATGCAAAAGTGATTACTTTAGAGCAAAATTATCGAAGTACGAGTAGGATTTTAGATGCCGCCAATTCCGTGATCAGAAATAATAAAGAAAGAAAAGATATGGAATTGTTTAGTGATTTAGGGGTAGGTGCTAAAGTAAAATATTTAAGAAGCTATGACGAAAAGCATGAAATCACTTTATGTATTGAGGAAATTAAAAAGCTTTTGGATGAGGGATATCATTCTAAAGATATAGCCATTTTTTATCGTACAAATGGACAGGCTCGTATTGTAGAAGAAATGTTTATTAAAAATAATATGCCTTATAAAGTGGTGGGTAGTTATTATTTCTATCAACGAAAAGAAATTAAAGATTTGATTAGTTATTTAAGACTTATATTAAATCCTCATGATGAAATAAGCTTACGAAGAGTCATTAATGTTCCGAAACGTAAAATTGGACCTTCTACGATTAAGACAATTGAAGACGCGGCAATGCTTAATAATATTTCGATGTTTGATGCAATTTCTAAAGGAAAAGAACTGGAATTTAAAAATTTGATTTTAGAAATTAGTAAGGAAAGCGAATCTTTATCTTTAACCGAATTAATTGATCTTATTTTAGAAAAGTCGGGAATGAGAAAAGAGTTGGAAGAAGAAAATACTTTAGAAAGCGAACTTAGAATGGAAAACTTAATGGAGTTTAAAAGTATCACAGCTTCGTTTGAAGAAAGAACAGGTAGTGTTAATTTAAGTGACTTTTTAGAAGAAATCAGTTTAATTGCTGATATGTCGGAACATAAAGAAAATGGCGATGAGGTAACTCTTATGACAATTCATAGTGCGAAAGGACTTGAATTTGATGTTGTTTTCTTAATTGGAATGGAAGAAAATATATTTCCTCATGCCAATTCTTTAATGGAACAAGATGGTTTGGAAGAAGAAAGAAGACTTATGTATGTTGGAATTACAAGAGCTCGAAAATTGCTTTATCTTACCAACGCCAAAAGAAGAATGCTTTATGGAAAAGAGAGTATAAATGCACCTAGTCGTTTTATAGATGAAATTGATGAATCTTTAGTTGAAGTTACAAATAATAGTATTCAAGAAAAATCAGTTTTTTGTAAAAGTGACGTCTATAGTAATGAAGATGTAGATTGGAAAGTTGGAGATGTTTTAATTCATGATACATATGGTAGAGGTGTTGTTGTTGGTATTGATAAGCTGTTAGTAACAGTGGCATTTAATAATAAAATAGGAATTAAAAAGTTAATGAAAAATCATAAAAGTTTGAAAAAAATTTGATTAAAGAAAGGAATGAAAAAAATGGATTTAACATTAGTTGTTATGGCTGCAGGAGTGGGCAGTCGTTTTGGAGGATTGAAACAAGCAACTCCAATTGATGAGGATGAAAATTTTATCATTGATTATTCGGTTTATGATGCAATAAGAGCAGGATTTAAAAAGGTAGTATTTATTATAAGAGAAGAACATTTGGAATTATTTCAATCTACGATTGGGAAAAGACTAGAAGGAAAAATAGAAGTTTCTTTTGCTTTTCAAAAGTTAGAAGATATTCCTGTTTCTTTGGATTTAAAAGAAAGAACAAAACCTTGGGGAACTGTCCAAGCAATTCTTGCTGCAAGACCCTATGTTGCTTCTTCTTTTGTTGTTATCAACGCTGATGATTTTTACGGAAAGAATGCTTATCTGGCTGCAGCTCAATTTTTTAAAGAGGTAAAAAATCCTTATACATATGCAAATATTTCTTATGAATATGGTGTTACGAAAAGTTTGGAAGGTGCAGTAAAAAGAGGAGTATTATCTTTAGAAGGCGATAAAATCGTTTCTATAGTAGAAAGTAGTGTAGGAGAAGAAAATAATAAAATTATTGCCAAACCTTTAAATGGAGAAGCACCATTCGAAGTTTTTGAAAATACTCCAGTCTCTATGAATTTCTTTGCTTTCCAAAAAGATGTTTTTTCCATTTTAGAAGAATATTGGTTAAGTTATTTTAAACAAGAAAAAGAGAGTATTTTAGAAGGAGAAGCATTGCTTACAGATTGTTTAAAAGAAAATATTGAAAGTGGAAAAATAATTATTTTAAATCAACCGGGAAAAAGTGAATGGCTTGGTATGACTTATAAAAGTGACTTGGATTTTGTAAAGAATAAAATTCAAGAATTAAAAGATAATAAGGACTATAAACAACATTTATGGGAGGATTTTAGTGGAAAAGAAGGAAATTAAGGAAAGAATAGAATATTTAAGAGAGTTAATTAATAAAACGAATTATGAATATTATGTGCTAGCTCAATCCAGTTTAACCAATCAAGAATGGGATAGTTATTTAAGGGAGCTCGAGATACTTGAAGAAGAAAATCCGGAATTTGATAGTCCTTATTCTCCAACAAAAAAAGTTGGTGGAACCGTTATTGATCGTTTTAAAAAGGTAAAGCATAAAATACCAATGCTTTCTTTACCCGATGTTTTTAGTGTAGAAGAAATAGAAGAATTTAATAAACGAATTGTGAAAGAAGGGGTAGAGCCGGTTTATGTTTGTGAGTATAAGATTGATGGCTTAAGTGTATCTCTTCACTATGAACAAGGGAACCTAACTTTTGCAGCAACCCGAGGAGATGGAATTACAGGAGAAGACATTACACACAATGTAAAAACGATTAAGTCTGTTCCCCTTACTTTAAATCAGCCCATTGATATTGAAGTGCGTGGAGAAATCTATATGCCTAAAAAAGTTTTAGAGGAGATTAATGAGAAAAGGGCAAAAGAGGATTTACCGCTTCTTCAAAATGTCCGAAATGCTGCGGCCGGTTCAATAAGACAATTAGATTCTAAAGTGGCAGCAGAAAGAAAGTTAGATACTTGGATTTATCATTTGCCAAATCCCGAAGATTATGGCATTTCGACGCATATGGATGCTTTAAAATTTATGAGTGAATTAGGATTTAAAGTGAATAATGAAGCAAATGTGTTAGTTACGGGAATCGAAGAGATTGAAAAGTATATTTCTAATATTACAGAAAAACGTAGTGCCCTTCCTTATGAAATCGATGGTGTTGTTATAAAAGTAAATCGTCTGGAATCTCAAAAACAGCTTGGTTTTACCTCTAAATATCCTAAATGGGCCATTGCCTATAAATTTCCAGCAGAAGAAGTTTTAACGGTTTTAAAAGATATTATTTTCACTGTGGGAAGAACAGGAAGAATTACTCCAAATGCGGTACTTAATCCCGTTATTGTTATGGGTTCTACGGTAAAAAGAGCAACTCTTCATAATGAAGATTATGTGCTAATGAAGGATTTGAAAATTGGAGATGTTGTTTCTATTCGAAAAGCGGGAGATGTTATTCCGGAGGTTGTAGAAAGAAAATTAGAACGACGTACAGGTGCAGAAAAAGATTTTGTCATGATCACAAATTGTCCCATATGTGGAAGTATTTTGGAAAAGAAAAAAGATCAAGTGGATCATTATTGCATGAACCCTTTATGTCCGGCGAGAAAAGTAGAGGGATTAATTCATTATTGTAGTCGTAAAGCTATGAATATTGATGGACTAGGGGATGAAATTATAGAAGATTTCTTTAATCTTGGATTTGTAAAAGCAATTCCTGATATTTATTTTTTAAAAGAACATAAAAAAGATTTAATTGAGTTAGAAGGTTATGGAAATAAGAGTGTGGATAACTTAATCGATGCTATAGAAGATAGTAAAGGAAATAGTTTAGAAAGACTATTGTTTGGCTTAGGTATTGGTGGTATTGGTGATAAAACGGCTCTTTTGCTGGTGAAAATATTTAAAAATATAGATAATATGATAAATGCGAGTTATGAAGATTATCAAAATATTCGAGATATCGGTCCTACCCTTGCTCAAAATTTATATGACTATTTTCATGATGAAGAAAATTTAGAATTGATTGAACAACTAAAAAACTTAGGTATCAACATGAAGTATTTAGGGGAAGAAGAAAAATATAATGACTTAATTAGTGGAAAGCGTTTTGTTTTAACCGGGGCTTTATCTTTTATGGATCGTGATACATTAAGTTCGATTATAGAGTCCTATGGAGGTATGACTAGTTCTTCGGTAAGCAAAAAAACGGATGTAGTCATTGTTGGAGAAAATCCTGGAAGTAAATATGATAAAGCAAGAGAGTTACATATTGAAATATGGGATGAAGATAAAATAAAAAGTATTATAGAAAATTTATAGAAAGTAATATATTAAGAAGGATTTTTAGATTCTTCTTTCTTTTTGTAATTATTTTGATGCCAATTGCTAATACGTGCAAAAAACTAGCAAAAGTGTATATAATGTAGTATAATTATGTATACCTTGAATGGAGAGGTGAAATATGAAAAAATTAAAGAATTTATGGATGAATAATCGAGTTCTATTTGTACTTTTTATCATCATTTTTATTTGTCTATGTATTATTTTAGGAGTGTTTATTAATTATTTTTTTGGTACATCTAAATCTAATTACGGTGACCGATTAGATGGCATTAACGAAGTGCAAGTAACGGATGAAAATAAGAATAGTTTTTTAACTACTATGAAAAATGATGAATTAATTCATGATGCAACAATAAAAACAAGTGGAAAAATTATCTATATTTCTTTAACTTTTAATGAAGGCGTTAGTTTAGTGGAAGCGCAAAGTAAGGCTTTGGCATCCTTGATGGCTTTTGAACAAAATATACAAGATTTTTATGATTTTCATTATACATTAAAAGAAGATGCAACCGAAAATAGTGACGGATTTTTAATCATGGGTGCTAAGAACGTTAATGGTAGTGGTCTTGTTTGGAATAATAATACAGAAGTAAAAACTGAAGAGTGAGTAGTGATAAAATGAAAAGTAAGAAAAAATTTTTGATTATTGGTTTTATTTTAGTCTTAGTAGTTGCTTTAGGTGTTTTTTTCTATTTTTATTTTACGGATGAAAACAAACTTACAGCTATTGAAAGACGATATATTGCAGATAATTCTTCTATTGTTCAAAACATCTCTGTTGTAAATAATGTGGATGTTTTTGGAAATAATGGAGAAGGTATTTTCTATGATTTTATTAATGATTTTTCAAGTGAATATGCTATGAAAACAAATAATGTTGCCTATAATTTGGGGGAAAGCTCTAGCGGTGTCGCTTTTGCTATTGGAAATACGCTTGCAAAAAATGAAACCCTTTTTTATACAGGACATTATGTTCTTGTTAGTAAAAAAAATGAATTTATTAATCATATGTCTTCCTTATCTTCACAAAAAATAGGTGTTACAGCAGAAAATTCAGATTATGTAAAAGAATATCTGCCTACAGGGTTAACCCTTATATCATATGAGGATAATGTGAAGTTAAGCGAAGCTTTTGAAGAACAAAAAGAGATTAACTATATGATTGTTCCTCTTGAATTGCATTTGAGTGAAATTTTATCTAATGATTATTATGTGGCTTGTCATTTTAGTGATATTAAATATTATTACAAAATTACAACGGGAGAAAGTACACTTGGAAGTGTTTTATCCAAGTATTTTAATAAGTGGTCAAAAGATTCTATGGAAAAGTATTATAGAGAGCATTTATTTGATTTATTTGTTGCTTCTTTAGATATTTCTGTTGCTGATATAGATGCGATGCGAAGTGTTTCTTATAATTATGGTTTTGTAAATAATAGTCCTTATGAAATACTATCAGGAGGAAATTTTGGTGGTGTTATTGCGCAATACTTAAAAGAATTTAAAGAATTTAGTGATATAGAATTAAAATTTATAAAGTATAAAAATGCGAATAAATTAATCAATGCGATTCAAAATAAAAAGGTAGATTTCTCTTTTTCCTATTATGATATTTCTGGTAATTTAAGTAGTGTTCATTCCGGAATTGCTTTAAATTATAGTGTTATTGCAAACAAAGAAGATGAATTATCTGTTAATTCTTTAAAATCTTTAAATAATAAAACTGTATATGTAGAAAAAGGGACTATTTTATACAGTTATTTAAAGAAGAATACGAGAGCAGAAATTAAAACGTATGAAACAGAAAAAGAATTAGAGAAAATAGTGAAAAATGGTGGGATTATTCTTCTTGATAATAATGTTTTTTCAGCACATCAACAAGGAATTTTTAGTGGATATAGTGTTCGTTTTAATACGATTATCAATACTGATTATGTTTTTAAACTTTCTACAAATGATACATTTACAAAATTATTTACGAAATATATAAATATAAAAGATCCAGTAGAGACCGTTTATAAAGGGATTTATAATTATGAAATGACTTTGCGTGCGGGTACAATTACGGGAACCATTGCAAGATATTTTATGTATGTTTTAATTGTTGCTGTTCTTGTTTTCCTTTATGTTTATAAGTTAGCCAAAAAGGTAAGATTATCTAAGAAATTAAAAAAAGAAGATAAATTAAAATATATTGATCAATTGACTTCTTTAAAAAATAGAAACTATTTAAGTGAAAATTTAGAACAATGGAGCAAAAATACGATTTATCCACAATCGGTTGTTGTTATTGATTTAAATAATTTACAAGAAATTAATGATACAATGGGTTATGAACAAGGGGATGAACAAATTAAAGCTGCAGCGAATATATTAGTGAAAACGCAACTTGATAATAGTGATATTATTCGTACAGATGGAAATGAGTTTGTTATTTATTTGGTTGGTTATCAAACAAAGCAAATGATTAGTTATATTCACAAATTGAATAAAGAATTTAAAAAACTTCCACATGAATATGGTGCTGCAATAGGATATAGTATGATACTTGATAATATCAAGACGGTTGAAGATGCGATCAATGAAGCTGTTGAGGATGTAAAAAAACAAAAAGAGAATAAAAAAGAGGGAAATCAATGATAAAACGTTTTAAGGAGTTCTTAAATAAAGTTTTTAATGTAATTACAAAACCAGAAATGACAGTGCTTCCTGGGCAACTGGCTTTTTTCTTTGTTTTATCGGTAGTTCCTATTGTTACACTTATTACCTATGGAGCTTCTTTTTTACATTTATCTGTAGATTTTATAAATAATTTTATAGGCAAAGCTTTTGGCGGAGAAGTAGCCAACTTAGTGGTACCGATGGTTTCAATTTCTAATGTTGATTTTCGATTTTTCTTAACTTTATTAATCGGTTTTTATATTGCCGGAAATGGAGCGGCGTCGATTATAGTGACTTCTAATGCCATTTATGGGATTCCTGATACAAGTTTTTTTAGAAGACGTATTAAAGCGATGATTATGACTATGCTTATTGTAATTCTATTTATCTTTATTTTGATTGTACCTGTATTTGGAAATAATATTATTGATATGGTGGAATATGTAAATATGAATGAAACTATTACGAAAACAATCGTTTTTGTATTTCATTTATTAAAAGGTCCGATTACTTGGTTTATTATTTTCTGTTTTATTAAAATCATTTATACAATGGCTCCAGATCGAAGAGTTGCTAGTTCGTATGTAAATTATGGAGCTTTTTTTGCCACAGTGATGTGGGTTCTTGTTACAGCAATTTATTCTTACTATATTAATCATTTTGCTAACTATGCTGTTTTTTATGGAGGTCTTGCCAATATTGTGATGTTAATGCTTTGGGTTTATTTCTTGGCTTATATTTTTGTGATTGGTATGGCATTAAATTATAAAGAAGAAGTTATAAAATTGGAAAAAACAGGAGCAATTAATTTGGTTAAAAAGTAAATACTATAACTATGTACACAGGTATTACTTAGTACATGATTTTATTTCGATATCAATTTAATATGATCGGTATTAACGATGTTGAAGAGTAATACTTAAAAGAAGCTGTCATTGGCTTCTTTTGTTGTGGAATTATAAACCATTTTGCTTCATTAAAATATTTATTTCTTAAATTATGACGAAAAATTAAAAAAATAAACAAATTTCTACAATAAATGTCATTTTTGTGATATAATGACTAAAATAGTAGGGTATATCCTTTGGAGGAAAGATAGTATGAAAAAAATAGGTATATTATTATTAGTAGGAATTTTATTATTTTCCAATGTTCAAAATGTTTATGCAAAATTGACTTCGATTGATGAGGTTGCTAAGGAGTTTACTAAAACTAAAATTATTAGTAAATTAAACGCACAGGGAAGCGCTTTATCTTCTAGTGTTGATACTAAAAATAAAAAATTGATTATTAAAAGTGAAGGTGTAACTGTAGCTTCATTTGATTATACAGAAGATTATGTTTTATATGACAATAAAAAATTTGAAATGACAAAAGAAAACTATGATGAAGAGGTAGCCAAGCAGGCAGTACGCTCCTTTTCTGTGAATGGTGTTATAGAATCAATTTTAAATGTAATGGGGTATACGAATATAACCATTGGAGAAGGAAATGGAAATCTTGGTAAAAATGGTATTACATATAAAGAATATGGTTTTGAAATGGAATTGACTTCCTATGAATTTGTTTGGGATAAAGAAGCAAACCAAGATAATGTAAAAGGAGAGTATGTAACTTACTTTAAGATGTCCCTAGATAGTGAAAGAATTAAAAAATTAGTTGAAAAGTTTGGAGAAGAACAAAAAGATCCTGATAAGGATGAAGATAAGTTTAAAAATCTAATACCTACACTTGAGGCCAGTGATATAACGGAAAATTCAATCACAATAACACCTAGTATTCCAGAATATACTGGAGATGAAACTCCTTTTTGTAATATTTATCGATCAACAAGTGAAGATGGAATATATACACTTATTTCAGATGCTTCTGTAAATTGTTTAAATGTTGGTTTGGTAGATAAAGAGTTAGAAAGTGGTACAACTTATTTTTATAAAGCGAAGGTTGTTGGAGGTAGTGAATTTAGTAAAATTCTTTCTGCTACTACATTAAATTCTAAGGTTATTGAAAATGAGAATCAACCTCTAAAAGGTGCTGATGAAATAGAGAATCCACAAACAGGAGGATTTATTCCTATAGCAATTGTAGGAATTTCTAGTTTAATTGTTGCGACTATTTATTATTATACAAGAAAAAAAGGAACTGTTTATAAAATATAGTTTCTTTTTTTAACTTTTCAAAAATAAATAAAATCCTTGAATTATTAGTACAACGAGCATAGCTTTTATAAAGCTATGCTTTTGCTCTAGACACAATTTCTTTTTTAAGTTAAAATATCTTATATATTTGAGGAGGATTAACATGCACAAAACCATTTTAATGAAACAAAAAAAGGCATTGGCTTTTCTAATGGCAGGAGGAATTATTTTTTCTACACAGCCTTATTTAATAAAAGAGGAGTATTGTTTAGAAAGTGATATGGATATTGATAGGGAGCAAGGAGTTTCTAAGAAATTAGCTAAAAAGAAATATAATTTAGGTTATATGCCTTCTTTTGGACAAGCTAGGAATTCTTTAAGGAAACCAAATTATTATGGTTCTGTTAACGAAAGTAAGTAATAATTTTTTGTATCTAAATGTATTTGTGGTATAATAAACCTCATTAGGAGGGGATTTTTATGCTAGTATATGGTAAAAACGTTTTAAAGGAAATCGAAGTAAAAAAGATTCGAAAGGTATATTTAAGTGAACATTTTCGTGATCGAGAAGTATATGATTATTTAAAAGCAAATCATATTCATTATTTTTTAAGTTCAAAAACGCAACTTGATAAAATGGTAGTTGGAAACCATCAAGGAATTGTTATTGACATTGATGATTATACTTATTCTACTTTGGATTCTGTGATGGATGATGATTTTATTGTCGTTTTGGATCATTTAGAAGATGTTCATAATTTTGGAGCGATTATTCGTACTTGTGAAGCTGCTGGTGTTAAATCAATAATTATTCCAAAAGATCGTAGTGTACGGGTAAATGATATTGTAATGAAGACCAGTTGTGGAGCTTTGGATCGTGTAAATATTATACTTGTGAATAACATATGTGAGGCATTAAAAAAACTACAAAAAAATAATTATTTTGTCTATTCTTCTTTTATGGATGGAGAAGATTATCAAACGTTAGATTTTTCTTCAAAAAAAGTTTTGGTGATTGGAAATGAAGGCAAAGGAATTAGTAAGGTTGTAGAAAATGTTACAGATGTACGGATTGGTATTCCTATGCAAGGAAAAGTGAATAGTTTAAATGCGAGTGTTGCTGCAGGTATTCTAATTTTTACAATGAGTAGGTGGCATGAATGAAGTATGAAGAATATTCAGATAGTGAATTGTATTCTTTAATTTGTGAATCAAATGAAGATGCTAAAGATATTTTATTTATAAAATATAAATATATTATTGATGTCGTGATAAAGAAATATGCTTTTACAGCGATGAAGTATGGTTTTGAATATAAAGATTTATACCAAGAGGCATTAGTTGGTTTTACAGATGCTATTAACTCCTATCAAGAAGATAAAAATACAAGTATGGCAACATTTATTACTTTGTGTGTGGACAGAAGATTACAAAATTCTATTCGAAAAGCAGGACGAATTAAAAATATTACTTTTTTAGAGAGTTTGTCTTTAGAACATGTTTATGAACAATATAATATTCCTCTAAAGGATTTAATTAGTGATAATAGTAAAAATGATCCTTTGGTGAATATTGCAAAGGATGAGGAATTTGATGAGTTAGTTGGCTTTATTGAGAAGTCCCTTTCTTCTAGTGAATATGAAGTTTATAAATTATTAATTTCGGGTTTATCCTATAGCGAAATTGCTAAAATTTTAGGGAGATCTTTAAAGCAAATTGACAATGCGATTCAACGTATAAAAAATAAAATTCGGGATATTTTAAAAGAGAGGGAAAACTATTGATTTTTCCTTCTTTTTATGCTAAATTATTTTTAACGAACACGAGAGTGTTTTTATTTTGGAAAAAAAGAGGAGTTTTTCATGAAAAAAGATAAAGATGTTAAGAAAAAAAAGACGAATAAAAAGAAACAAAAAAAAGAAAGTTTTTTTAAAGGAATTAAGCTTGAATTAAAGAAAGTGTCTTGGCCAGATAAAAAAGATATTATTAAATATTCTTTAGCGACATTACTGTTTTGTATTGTTGTTGTGGTGTTTTTTCAATTGTTAAATCTAGGTTTATCAGTTGTAAAAGGGGTGTTTAATTAATGGATAAATTATGGTATGTTGTTACAACTTATGTTGGACATGAAGCTAATGTTAAAGAAAAGCTAGAAGCTCGTACAGAATCTATGGGAATGCAAGATAATATTTTTCGCGTTATTATTCCGGAAACTACGGAAGTAGAAATTAAAGATGGCGTTAAAAAAGAAAAAGTAAAGAAAATGTTTCCTGGATATGTTTTTGTAGAAATGGTTATGAGTGATGAAGCTTGGTATGCTGTTCGTAATACACCGGGAGTAACTGGATTTATCGGATCTTCTGGAAAAGGTGCAAAGCCAACTCCATTGCTTCCACAAGAAATTGATCGTATTTTAGTAAATATGGGTATTTCTAGAGTTGATATAGAATCTGAGTTAAAAGTTGGAGACAAAGTCAATATTATTGATGGCCCATTTAAAGGCATGATGGGTACTGTTGATACTATTGATATTGAAAATAGTCGTTTACATGTATTAATTGACTTATTTGGTCAAGAAACTCCTGTAGAAGTTGAGTTATTTCAAGTAAATAAAGCTTAATAAAATCGTTCATTTTGAACGATTTTTATCTTTTTAGTAAAGAAAGTGCTTTGTTTTATTATTCTTCTAACATTTGGTCTGCATCTTCAAAAAAAGCTTGTATTTCATAATCTCTAAATTCCCAACTTTTTAGTTTGTTTGTCATTTCTTTTTGTATTTTTTGTATTTCTTCTTCACTTTGTGCATTTCTTATTTCATCACAATATGGTTCTAAACTTTCCCATCCTTTATACATTCTTTTCGCCATTTTATCTGGGCCAATATGAAAGTGTTCTGTTGGACCTCCTGTATGATCTAGAACACATTGATGTGTTTCATCTATAACACCTAAGTCATTGCTTTCAAGATAAGCACGCATTTCCTCATTGTGTAATAAAAAGTCTCTTAAAGCTTCAAAATCTCCATCTTGAGGGACAATATCAAGAGCCCTCCCTGTTCTATGATGGCTTCTAGAATTAGCATAACCAATTCCTGAATCAAGAGGGCGATAGTCATAGATAACTTCTACTTTTATTCCATTTCTTTCAAAAATATCTTGTACCTCTTTGTTCATTTGTTTTGCCCTATTGTAAGATTCTTTTTCGGTAGGGTCGTCTGGTTCATCAAACTGAATGGGTACATAAGTATTACTAGATTCTGTATCAACCATTATTTCTTCTGCTGGTACTCTTGAAGATTTGATTTCGTCTATATTTAAATCTACTTCTTCTGTTTGTATGGGATTTTTAGGAGGTTCCTCATAAGGATTATTATAAGGACTAGTATACTTTTTTATTTTTGAAACAGAGGTATAATTTGATTTGGTATTCATATTTTGTTTTATTGTTAAGGCATCAACATTTGTATTAATTTCTTTCATTTTTGTTATCCTTTCTTCTTATTATTAGAATATCATATTTTGGTAAGAAATACATATGTTTAACGTTCATTTTACAATTCTTTTCTTTCTATTTTGGTTAGATAATTTCTTTTTGTGCTATAATAAATTTTCATATGAAAGAGTGTTTTTTATGGAACTAATTGATTTTAATCAGAGACTTAATAAAATAGTTGATATGGTTGACGACTCTTGGAATAAAGATTTGAAAATACGTTATTTATATCGAAGTTTATCTATTTTGTTTCAACGTGATGTAGAGTATTTTTTAAGTAGTTATAAAAAGCAATTAGAACTTTATATATCGGGTTTTGAGATGAAGGGAAAAAATGTTGTTTGTCAATCCATGTGTGCGTATTATAAAAGAGCTTTTTGGAAAAAAAGAATTGAATCAAAAATTATTATTGTAGGGGAAAAAGAGATTCCTCATTATGTCATGCTTGTTAATGGAGATAAAGGGTGGTATTATTTGGATCCCTTACTAGATTTAATGGCAAATCGTATGGGATTAGTAAGTTCTTATTTTGCTCGAATACCTCATTCAAAAAGTGATGTGATTCATCGTAAATATCCAAATTTGAAGCAATTAAGTAAAGAGTATATTTTTAATTTAGATAAAGAATTAAATTTGTTATATGGTGGAGAATATTTAAATTTTTATTTAGGTATGGTATATCGTGAAATGATGGATAAAAAAATTACTCCATCTTCTTTTGATCCTAATTTATCAGAGATGGAAAATAAAATACTTTTTGCCTCCAATCATTTGATTTCTCTTGGTAAAGATTTGGGCATATGTGAAAGAAAGCAATTTTATGAACGATTAATTTATACTATTTTTTCTGAAAAAGAAAGACGTCATGTTAAAGTAATTTTTGAACAAAATCAAGAAACTTTATCGTTTGTATTTGATAAAGATATTGATGAGGCATTAGAAAATGATTTATGTTTTAAAGAAGAATGGAATGATGGACAGTATTGTTTGATTCGTAAATAATAATTATTCTTGTTCTTTTTTCATTTATATACTATAATAGATTCACTTTTTGGGGGAGTGGTGATTTTATGAATAAAAAATTAAAAAAATTACTAATTGATTTGCATGATTCAGATTTAGAGTATTATATAGAGAAAGATTCTTTGGTTGTTACAAGGATAGAAGAAATTATTGCATACATTTTTAAAAATGGCACTAGTCCTGATGAAACAATTTCTTTTTCTTGTGATGGAAGAAATGTTTGTGAATGGATTAAAGAAGTAGCTGAATTTCAAGAGCCTTTATATGTTGACTTTACTCATTATATAAAGCAACCTTTTTTTGAAAGAAATTCTCAAGGAATAGAGATATGGAATTTTAAATTTCAAGATTTTTATGCGTTTGTATCTTTTTATAGAAGATTACCTAGAGTTTATGAAAAAAACTTTTTTGATGGGACGGATATGTATAAATGGTATCATACGCAATTAAGACGACTAAATACGCCAGAAAAAACGAATTGTATTTTATTCACTGATGAGCAAAATATGTGTTTAACACAATTGAATGCATTAATAAATGAAATAAATGGAAATAATCACTCTATTTCTTTATCAAATATGGATAAATTAAAAGAATTACATGCCTTTCTTTTAGAACATGAAAATTTATTTAATTTAAATAACTACTCTTTTTCTGATGGAACAAAGATGGATTTGTTTGTAAAAAAGATTAAAAATAAAAAAATTGTATTAACAGAGAAAGAACAGGATTTGTTTCATCATTTGATGGAACTTGTTATTCGAATTCATAAAGATGGGGTAAAAGGAATTGTACAATATCAAGATTCTTCTTATGATGTATCTAATCTTAAAAAGAGAAAAGGAGCAGTTATTCAAAAAGCGCATTTTTCTAAGAAGCTTAAACTTGATAAGCAAAAATTTCTTTTAAATGAAATGTCTAATGGAAGTCGTATGGCGTATGTTCGAGAGAAGATGCAGTTCATATCAGAAGATATGGGTAATTTGTTAGGAATGGGCACACCTCCTTATATTAAAACTGAAAATAATCATTATAAGCTTACTGTTTTTAGAAAAATGCAATTCTTAATATTAATTGCAAGAATGAAAGAAAAGGACTCTATTTTAGAAAAAATTCGTGAAAGATTTTCTTCCGATTTAGTCATTGAAGATGCAATAAACTATTATTTATTTCAATTAAGTGCTATGTTTTCTTTTGATAAAAAAAGAAAATTATGTTATCAGTTCTCTAAAGACTATCGAACTCAAAGAGACGTTTTGCCAAATATAAATTATTCTACTAAAAGTAAATTAAGTATTTATTCCCAATTAGAAAAAATCAAAGCAAAAGAGATATTATTACCGGATGAGTTAAGTACGATTTTAGAATTGGAAGAAATATTAAAAGAAACCATTTTCGAAGATAAAGCGGATGATCAAATACTTAATAAAGTAAATTTAAGTTTAGGATTACCTTTTTCTACTATTTCTTCTATTTATAATATAGATGAGGCAATTGCTCAAAAATTATTAGAAAAGTATGAGTTTTATAAAGTGGATAAAAAATTAAATACTTTACAATTGTCTCTTTTAAATCGAGCTTCAGACTTGCTTTCTTGTGCCTTAAATCCAGGACAAGATTTAGGATTTGAAGTTTTGCGTTTAAAGGAAAGATTAGGTGTAACTATTACTGCACTTGCCAATATGTTTGGTCTTGAGCGAACTCGTTTTTCTCATGCTATTTATGGCGAGACTTCATATACTATGGTTTGGGAAGCTGTTGAAAGTTCCCTTTCTAAACTAGATGCATATGGACCTTCTAAAGATATAGAACGTTTTAAAAGTTGTTTTTTAGAGGGACGTAAGTTAAATCGGGAAAAATAGTTGTAAACATTTCTATTTTATGCTATTATCTTAAGTGCAATCGCATATATTAATGTTAGATTGTATGTACCCTGAGTGGGAGGGAAAAGCGGATTTGCCCAATACCACTCACGCGAGAAAAATTAATTAGGAGGTGTTTTTCGTGGCTAAAGAAGTCGTAAAGAAAATTAAATTACAAATCGAAGCTGGAAAGGCTACACCTGCTCCACCCGTTGGAACATGTTTAGGCCCTGCAGGAATTAATATTCAAGATTTCTGTTCTAAATTTAATGAACAAACTCGAGATAAAATGGGAGATATTCTTCCTGTTGAAATTTCTGTTTATGAAGATCGAAGCTTTGATTTTGTTATAAAAACTGCACCTGCTGGATTCTTACTTAAAAAAGCTGCTAAGATACAAAAAGGTAGTAAAAAGGGAGCAAATGAAATTGTTGCCACTATTACAAAAGAAGATCTTAGAAGTATTGCGGAAACTAAACTACCAGATTTAAATGCATATGATGTTGATGCAGCAATGCATATTATTGAAGGTACCGCAAGAAATATGGGTATTGCTATTAAAGGTGTTAATGATGCAGAGCTTCTAGAACAAGCAAAAGAAGCTGCAGCTCATGAAGCTGAAATGGCAAAACGTGATGAAGAATTGGCAGAGATGGAAAATGAAGCGAAAGAGCTTGCTAGTGGAAATGTAGAAGTTCCTGCAGCTCAAGATGAAAATTCTCTAGAAAATACAGAAGAAGAATAATAAATAATAAAGAAAATAAAAAAATCCGCTAATAAACCACAGTTAGGAGGAAATTATGAAGAAGTTTGGGAAAAAATATGTGGAAGCTTCTAAAAACGTAGAAAAAAATAAAGAGTATTCTGCAGAAGAAGCAATAAAATTAGTAAAAGAAACTTCAATTACTAAGTTTGATAGTACCGTTGATGTAGCAATTAAACTAAATGTTGATCCTAAAAAAGCTGATCAACAACTTAGAGGTTCATTTGTACTTCCAAATGGTACAGGTAAATCTAAAAAAATATTAGTTATTGCTAAAGGTGCTCAAGCAACTGCTGCTAAAGAAGCTGGTGCAGATTATGTTGGAGATAAAGACATGATTGATAAAATTCAAAAGGAAAATTGGTTTGATTATGATGTTATTATCGCTACGCCAGATATGATGCCAGAACTTGGTAAAATTGGTAAAATTTTAGGACCTAAAGGGTTAATGCCTAATCCTAAAACCAATACAGTTACTACCAATGTAGAAGCTGCTGTTACTGATGTTAAAAAAGGTATGGTAAGTTATAAAACAGATACTTATGGAAATGTTCATAGTGTTGTTGGTAAAGTTTCTTTTGATGAAGCAAAATTACAAGAAAATTTAGAATATATTATTAGTACAATTTCTAGATTAAAACCTGCAAGTGTTAAAGGTAAATTTATTAATTCAATTACCATTGCTTCTACTATGGGTCCTGGAATTAAAATTGATAAAAATTCTTTTGACATTTAAGGATATTTTTAATATAATACGTGTAGAAAAGCGAATGACCAAAGACAGTAGGGGATATCATTCTTAATAATCCTACCGAGGGAAAACGATAACTTATTTTCATAAGCTCTTTTTCCCAAAAGAGCTTTTCTAATGAAATAAAGGAGGATATATGGCAAGTCAAAAAATTCTTAATGAGAAAAAAGTAGTAGTTTCTGAGATTACGGATAAAATTAAAGATAGTGAATCTGTTATTTTATTTCAATATCAAGGATTAACTGTTGCAGATTTAAGTGTACTTAGAAATAAACTAAGAGATGCTAATGCCGAAGTTAAAGTTTATAAAAATACTTTACTTAAAAGAGCATTAGATGATTTAAATATTAGTTTAGATGGCTTTCTAGAAGGACCAAATGCAATACTTTTTGGTAAAAATTTACTAGAACCAATCAAGGTTATCTCTGACTTTGCTAAAGAAAATGATAAGCTTGAGATACGAGTTGGTATTATCAATGGCAATCCTGCTGATATAAATACCATTCGTGAATATGCTAGCATTCCATCAAGAGAAGGATT
>CAYSFO010000016.1:0-30467 GCA_964430695.1 uncultured Muribaculaceae bacterium
ATAAGTTGGTGGAAAAATATATGAGTAATATAGAAGAATTAAATGAAGACCCAGAATTTTATATATACATGACCGAAGAAGAGGATAGAAGAAAAATCTATAATACAGAAATACATCAAGCAGAAAGAAAAGGTTTAGAACAAGGTGTGAAACAAAGTGCTATTGCAATTGCTAAAAAAATGATTGCTGCTGAAGAAAAAGTTGAAAAGATACAAAAATTTACTGATTTGCCTCTTAAAGAAATTGAAAAGCTAAAAGAAGAGTTGTCTAAGAAAGAAAATAAAGAATAAATTTACCAAAAAATGGTTGATAATTCTTCTTTTTTTATGCTTGAATTCGTTACTTTTGAGCAAACTAAAAATAGGTGAAGCATATGAAAAAAGTGATAATTGCAATCTTTTTATTTTGTTTGGCATTAAATACGTATAATGCATTTAATAGGAATAATTGTATTGATGAATTAAAAGTAAATGATTTAAATTCTAAGAATTTACTTATGTATATAAAGGAAAATAATCTGGAAGATAAAATTGTAAAAGTGTGTAGTGCCAATATTTGTACTACTTTAAATGGTCCTAATTTAGAAAATAATATCAAAAACTTTATTAATAAAAATTTAAGTTATTTAAGTGGAAAAGACGAAGGAATAGCACTAGAAGCAGAATTAAAAGGATTTCGTGTGGAAAGAATTTTATTTAATTCTTGTTTATAACTTGATCTCCTTGATAAACATCTCTACGTACCATTTCTTTATCAATATCATTTAAAACACAAAATTTTTTAACTAGCCAATCAGGAGCTATTAAGTTATCAACCTTTGGATCTCCTGTAATGCGATGAATGACTATTTTTTCATTTAAATGTTCCAGTTGCTCAATAACGATATCAATATATTCTTTTTTTGTAAGAATAGGAAAAGGTTTTTGCATATACATTTTTTCAAGTTCTGTTCCTTTTAGAATATGAAGCATATGAATTTTAATTCCATCAATGGGAAGTGTATTTAAAAATTTAGCTGTATCTATCATATCTTCCTTTGTCTCATTCGGAAGACCATTGATAATATGAACAACTACTTGTATATTTCTTTTTTTTTAAATTTTCTACAGCATCGACAAAATTTTTTAAATCGTGTCCTCGATTGATTAATTTTAAAGTTTCTTCTTTACAAGATTGTAAGCCTAGTTCTACAGTTAAGAACGTTTTTTTATTTAATTCTTCTAAATAATCATAACATGCATCGCTTATAGAATCACTTCGAGTAGCAATTGCTAAACCAACTACATTAGGAAGGGAAAGAATAGTTTCATATTTCTCTTTTAAGACAGATACGGGAGCATAGGTATTTGTATTAGCTTGAAAATAACCAATATAATAACTATTCGGCCATTTCTTTTCGACGATATCTTTTACTTCATTAAATTGAGTAATGAGATTACTTTTTTTTGAAGTGTCATAATCATTACTTCCATGTAAACAAAAAATACAACCCTTACCATTTTTAAAATTAGGACAAGTGAAATTGGCATTTAAACTGACTTTAAAAACTTTATGATGAAATTTTGTACGATAAAAATAATTTAAAGTATGATATCTTTTATTATCAAGAGTGTATTTAAACATGGAAATCACCTTTATTTATTATAGCAAATTGCTTGATGGTATGAAATCTAATTTGTATTTAGTGAAAGTTTATTTGAAAATTATGTCACAAGCACCATTACAGTTGGTTGTTTTGTTTTCTTGTTTATGTTAAAATTAGAAAAGATAGAGGGTGTAGCTAGTGGCAAATTTAGATGAACATTTTAAAATAGATTATACACACAACAAAGCAAAAGAAAATGCCATATTCAAAGGGGAAAAGTATCGTATCACGATTTTAACAGAAAGATTAATTCGTTTCGAATATAGTGAAACTGGCGAGTTTTATGATGGACTTACGGAGCGAGTAATTAACCGTGATTTTAATGTGCCTGAGTTTGAAGTAAAAGAAGATAATAAATATTTAGAGATTTCTACGAAATATTTCTTACTTACTTATGCTAAGAATAAACCCTTTGTTGCTAGTAAAGTTGCACCTGATTCTAATTTAAAAGTTATATTACAAAATACAGATAAGATGTGGTATTTCAATCATCCTGAAGCAAGAAATTTTAGAGGAACGAATATTAGTTTAGATGAAAACAGTACAAAAACCCAATATTTTAAAGGTTTGTATTCAACAGATGGCTTTGCATCCATTGATGATTCCAATTCTTTACTAATTAATGAATTTGGCGAATTGATTCCTCCTACAACCAAAAGAGTAGATACATATTTATTTATTTATCGAAGAGACTTTGGATTATGTTTAAGAGATTATTATGCTTTAACGGGTCGTCCTGCCTTAATCCCACGTTATTCTTTAGGAATATGGTGGAATAAAGATGAAATTTATAGTTTTGAAGATATTAAAAAATTGATTACAAATTTTGCGAGAAATAAAATTCCTTATTCTGTTTTATTATTAGGAAATAACTGGCATGTAAAAACAGATTTGCCTAAAACAGGATATACATTTAATCCAACCTTATTTAAAAATCCTCAAGATTTTATTAATTACATGCATGAAAGAGGGGTAAGAGTAGGACTTGCTATTGATCCAA
The DNA here is from genome assembly GCA_964430695.1 of uncultured Muribaculaceae bacterium. Taxonomy (GTDB): domain Bacteria; phylum Bacillota_I; class Bacilli_A; order RF39; family UBA660; genus MGBC108787. The sequence continues at coordinate 2,646 of CAYSFO010000016.1, forward strand.
GTGAAGGAATCAGTACCCAAGAACCAAATTATCTTACGATTAAAGGGAATCTACATTTAGCAGAAGAAAAAAATATTCCTTTTAATGTTTTTGATACAAATATTTTAATGGAATATTTTCACGGATTAATTAATCCTTTGAATGATTTAGGTGTTGATTTTTATTTTATTGATTACTACAATCGTAAAGATATAGGTACCTTAAAAGCTTTAAATTATTATCATTTTAATGATTATAAAAAATATGCTACTCGTAGAGGAATGCTTTTATCACGTAATGGATTAGTAGCACCACACCGTCTGCCTATCCATTATTCCGGTCAAACAATTGTTAGCTGGGATACTTTAAAGTTATTACCATTCTTTAATTCAACGGCTAGTAACATTGGTGTATCTTGGTGGAGTCATGATGTAGGAGGATATAAAGATGGAGTAGAAGATAGTGAATTATATCTACGTTATGTCCAACTAGCTACTTTTAGTCCTATCTTCCGTTTTAGTGCCAAGCATGGGCATTATTATAAAAGAGAACCATGGCGTTGGGATTTTAATACTTTAAATATTGTTCGTGATTATTGTACATTAAGACATCGTTTAATTCCTTATTTATATGCAGAGGCCTATCAATACCATAAGACAGGATTACCTTTAGTACAACCACTTTATTACAAAAATCCAGAAATCTATGATGAGCCATCTTATAAAAATGAATACTATTTTGGAACCGAATTGTTTGTAGCTCCAATCACGGTAAAAAAAGATAGAGTCATGAATCGTGCGGTTGAGAAAATTTTCTTACCAAGTGGTATTTGGTATGATTTTAAAACTGGGAAGAAGTTTCCAGGAAATAAGCGATATGTAACCTTTTATAGAGATGAAGATTATCCTGTATTTGCAAAAGCTGGTTCTATTATTCCACTTGCAGATTTGGAAGAAAATATTAATGTAACAAATCCTCCTAAAAGTATGGAAATTCATGTGTTCCCTGGGCAAAGTAATACATACAAAATGTATGAAGATGATGGTTATTCTTCTTTATTTGAACAAGGCTATTATATTATGACGCATATTGATTATAATTATTTACAAAATAACTATACTTTGATTATTCGACCTGTAGAAGGAAAATCGGGAATTATCCCTCCGATGAGAGATTACAAGATACGCTTTAGAAATACCAGAGAAGCAGATGATGTGATTGCATATGTTGGACAGGATATGATTGCTACAAATAGTTATATAGAAGATAATGATTTTATTGTGGAAGTAAAAAATGTATCAACGACAAGCCAATTAACGGTTAATTGCAAAGGAAAAGATATTGAAATTGATGCTGTTCGTATCATTAATGAAGACGTCGATTCCATCATTAGTGATTTGCAAATAGAAACACAACTAAAAGATAAAATTGCTAATATTCTTTTTAGTGATTTAGATATTAAGAAAAAACGTATTCAAATTCGTAAACTAAGAAGAGAAGGATTGAAAAGTATTTTTGTTCGTATGTTCTTAAAACTATTAGAATATATTAAAGAAATATAGAAATTTTTAAATTGATTAAGAGAGATAAAGTATATATAATTCACTTTATCTTTTTTTGTCTTGTTTTGTCACTTTCCTTGTAATAAATTTACTAACCATTATAATAGCGTCTCGTGTTACTGATTAGTGGTGTCTACCTTGCAGAGGGTTTTGGAATAATCATTAGGGGGATTTTGGTTTCTTGAAAGGTTATTAGAAAGCTAGGTGTAAGGTTATGAAACGAGAAATTAAATTTTTCAAAGTAATTATACTTTTGTTATTTTTAGTTCTACTAAGAGTTACAAAAAAAGACACTAACCATATAGGTATAGTGCTTCAAATCAACTTGTAGGTGCTATCTAATTAGTAACACTTACAATTTAATTATAACTATTTTTATATAAATTACAATCTTTTTGTAAAAAAACAGTTTAGTTATAAGTAAAGTGAAAATAAAAAGAAGAAATTCTTTTTAAGTGCTTTATTTCATATTGTATGTTAAAATAAAAAAAGAAAGAAAGTGAAATTATGAATGCATGTTATAAAGTATTGTTTACTGGATGTACTTTCAACCAAGAGACAATTGAAGATTTAAAAACTAAAAAACTAGAAATAATTCCAGCACCTGTTGATTTAGGTGAAACAGAATTAGTAGAAATGTTACAAGATTGTGATGCTGTAATAGTAAACGGAGAAGAATATTATAGTGAAGAAATTTTACGTCAATGCGAAAAGTTAAAAGTGATTCAATTTTTTGGAATTGGTTATAATAAATGTGTAGATATAGAAGTGGCTAAAAAATATGGAAAAATTGTTGCTAATACGCCGAAAGTAAATTCTTATTCAGTTGCAGAATTTACCTTAGGTTTAATATTTGCTTTGAATCAAAAGTTGTTACAACATAATGAAGAATCTAGAAATGGAAGTTGGGAAGAAAGAACATTTTTTGATTTAAAAGATAAAACAATAGGAATCCTTGGTTTAGGACATATTGGTGCTCATTTTGCAGACATTATGTATCACGCTTTTAATGCTAAAATATTATATTATGATATAGAAGAAAAAGAGGAAGAAGCCAAAAAATGTCATGGGATAAAGACATCATTAGAAAATATTTTTAAAGATTCTGATATTGTATCTATACATCTTCCACTTAAGGATGATACACATAATCTTATAAGTGAAAAAGAATTATCTTTAATGAAAAAGCATGCTTTTTTAATAAATACAGCAAGAGCTGAAATTGTAGATGCGGATGCATTATATAATAAATTGAAAAATAATGACTTTGCTGGTTGTGCATTTGATGGATTTTATCAAGAACCTGTAGACTTAAAAACAAATGAAGCCAAATTGTTAACTTTACCAAATGGTAAATTTCTATTAACTCCTCATACAGGGTACAATGCTATAGAAGGCACTAAAAGAGTGGAAGATATGTGCATAGAAAATTTAATACAGATTTTTAATAATGAATCTTGTAAAGGAATAGTTATTAAATAATTAGTATTCAAACTAAGGGATGAAAAGCTCTTTTTTTTGTGTGTTTTTTTTGATATAATGAACCAGTAAGAATGAAGGGATTAAGATGGCAAAAAAAAAGAAATTTAGTTATAAAAATTTAAAAGTAAATGAAGAGGAATTATCCGTTACCAAAATTGGAGAAATAGCAACAGCAGGGCAAAATCCTATATTTGTTTTATTTTTCTTTGCTTTCCTTTTAGGATTTATTTTCTTTTTGCCAACGATTGTTAAATATATTCAAGGAGAGAATGAAAAGCCAGATTATAGTTTAAATGCAGGGACTGATTCTTCAGAAGAGAAGGAAAATATCGATACCAAAGAATTAACATATTATGATTTTGGACCTTCTTTAACAGTTTCGTTAAAAGATGGTATTAAAATGCATAGTTTTAAACTTGTGGATAATGTTTTACATTTTACCATTACAAATAATGGAACAAATAAGTTTTATTTTAGTAAACATAATTATTTTCTAGAAATATATACGGATGAAAAAACTTTGTTAGAAAGAATTATTTTAGCAAAAGAAGGGATTTCGAAAGAAGAAAGTTTGAATTTTAGTTATGATATTCAATCATCAACAGCTACTAATATGAAAAAACTTGTGTTTGTAGAAAAAGAAATTACAGATTATCCTAATATATCTTTGACAACCAATGAAATGAATGAAGAGACTTTAACGTGTAACAATAATTATGAAACCATTACCTATAAATTTAAGGATGCTAAATTAACTTCGATTAATGATGTGGTAAATTATGTACGTAATGTAAATGACACAAATTATGAAAGTACATTAAGTCTTTGGAAAACAAGATCTACGACTTATAGTAATACGAGTGGAGTGACTTCTACATTTATTGATTCAGGAAATGGTTTTGTTGTTAGTACGGTATTAGATGTAGAGAAGGTAAAAGTTTCTAATTTAGAAAATGACAATTATTATGTCTATGAGACACTAGCGAAAGTAATAAATTTTGAGATGGAAGCGCGAGGATTTAGCTGCCAATAAAGGAGTGATGCAAGTGGATTACTTAATTGATATTAATGACTTTCATGGACCACTTGATTTATTATTACACTTGGTTCGATCAACAGAAATGGATATTTATGAGATTGATACCAGTGTTATTATTGAAGAATATTTAAATTATATAAATAAAATGCAAGATTTAAATATTGATGTTGCCAGTGAATTTGTAGTAATGGCAACAACACTAGTCCATTTAAAAAGTAAAATGCTTATCGGTTCTACTGAAGAAAGTACAGATGAAGAACAAGAGTTTGAAATTAACAGTGAAGAGGATTTAAAAACTCGTATTTTAGAATATGAAAAATATAAAAATATGAGTGATTACTTTAAAGAGCTAGAAGAGAAAAGAAATGATTTTTTTACGAAAAGTCCTGTCTCTTTAAAAGAATATACGGATATGTCTATTAAAAATGATGGGAGCATAACCATTGATGATTTAGTAAATGCATTTTTGGCTTATAAAGAGAGAATTAATTATCAAAAGCCAATAAATACAAGAATTACAAAACGAGAACTTAGTGTAGAAGAACGAATATGTTCCATTAAAAATAAATTAAAGAAATGCAAGAAAATCAACTTTTTCGATTTATTTGAAGGAGAGAATAAAGAATTTTTAATTGTTACATTTCTTGCTATTTTACAAATGAATAAAAATGAGGAGATTAATATTTATCAAGAGAAAAACTTTAGTAATATCGTTGTAGAGAGTAGGTGATCCAAGTGAATTTACTTGGGGTTTTAGAGGGTATTTTATTTGTTGTTGGAGATGAAGGAATTACATTAAATAAAATTTGTGAAATTATGGATATTCAGGTAGAAGAAGCTAAAAATCTTTTAAAAGAATTAAAAGCTACTTATGAGACCGATGCAAGAGGCATTCGTATTAGTTATTTAGGAGATGCATTTAAGTTAACAACAAAACAAGAACATAAAGAATATTATGAAAAATTAGTGGAAAATCCTGAAAATAATTTACTTGGTCAATCTGCTTTAGAGGTATTAGCTATTGTTGCTTATAATCAGCCGATTACAAGAGTAGAAATTGATGAAATGCGAGGGGTTTCTTCAGCACATATTCTTCGTCGTCTAGTTGCCAAGGGGTTATTAAAAGAAGCTGGAAAAAGTACCATGCCTGGGCGTCCAAATTTATATAAAACAACAAGTGATTTTTTAGATTATTTTGGTCTTGCTACCATTGATGATTTACCAACAATTGATATGAGTAAGTATTCTGATAGTGAAGAAAAAGACTTATTTACTTCTATTTATAAAGAAGAGGATACAAAAAATGAATGATTTTTTGAGTTCGGATATAGATGTTTATAATGAAAATTTTTCTGCGATTCATATAAAAGATAAAGAAATTGTAAATAAATCTTTCGGCCATGTAAGTTTTAAAAATTCCACTTTATTAGACTGTAAATTTGATAATGTGATTTTTAATCATGTTGTTTTTAGTAAGGTTGATTTATCTAATGTAACTTTTACAAATTGTGGATTGCATAATTGTCAATTTATTGACTGTAAATGCTTAGGAACATCAATTGTTGATGGTACAATCAAAAGTACAACTTTCTGTTCTATTAATGGAAGATATATGAGTTTTTCCAATTGTCATTTAACTGATGTTACTATGGAAGAAAGTGATTTGCTAGAAGCACGTTTCTTAGATTTGAATCATTTACGTTTTGCCCTTAAAGAGGTTAATTTAACCAAATCAGAATTTAATAGAGTGAGCTTGCATGGTATAGATTTATCCACTTGTGAATTAGAAAATTTTTTAATTAATCCAAAGGATTTAAAAGGAGCTATACTCGATTATAACCAAATCATACATGTAGCACCTTTACTAGGGATAAAAATAAAATAAGATTGTTTACAAAATAGATGAATAATATGCTATAATCTATTTATGCCTCTGTGGTGAAATTGGTAGACGCGCTGGACTCAAAATCCAGTAGTAGCAATACTGTGCCGGTTCAAGTCCGGCCAGAGGCACCATTGAGCAATGAAATGGCTCTGAAAAGTTGAAAAAAGAATGTATAAAAATATATTCTTATGCCAGAAAAGAGTCATTTTTTTAATGTTATAAAGATTAGATGAAGGAAAACATAACAAAAAAAGTAAATCGTTTCGTTAGATTAAAAGATGAAATTTGACAATATTAAAAATATTGGTATAATACAGAACAATTATTGGGGGTTAAATATGAATATTTTTGCCTATCGTTTGGGAATTGAATTAACACAAAAGTGTAATTTAGATTGTAAGTGTTGCTTTAAAGGAGAAGCCTGTGCAGTGGATATTTCTAGGGAAATATTAGAAAAAATATTTGATGAAATTAAATATGTCTATGTGTTAGATTTATCCGGGGGAGAAATTTTTTTAGCTTATGAACAATTAAAGATGTTACTTGAAATAGCAAAAGAAAAAGGAACTTGTATTGATAATTGTAGTATGCTTATCAATGGGACTTTATATGATCAAAGAATATATGATTTATTAGATGAATATTTTGGTGATAATTATCAAGTTGGTATTAGTAGTGATGACTTTCATGATAAAAGTATAGGAAGGATTTATGGTCAAAATAAAGATTGTTTTGAAGAAGTTAAAAAAAATATGCTTTTGCATTTAGAGAATCCACATAGCATAGGCTTTGTTAGGATTAGTAAACACTTAATTGAAAATGGTAGAGCTATCAGTTTAGATACTCCGAAGAAATCGTTTGAAGCATTAGGATACTATTATTCTCTTCATAATAGTGGCTGTTTTGCTGGGCCTATGATTTTTATAGGTGCCGATGGATATATTTCTGATATTAATTCTGCTATAGAAAAGAGAAATGAACAATCCATAGGAAATATTATGAATAATACGATTTTTACTAGTATTAAAAATGGAGGAATTAAAATTGAACATAATTTAGAAGATCCTTTTGCCTATTTTGAAGAAAGAGAAAATGATTTTTCTATTCATAAAGGGGATCATCTTATTTTTAAAGATAATAAAATGGCCTATACTACATATGTTCCAGATGTAAAATATATAGAAGCCGTTAGTAAAATACAGGAAGACATGATTGCCTTTTTAGAGAGTGCAACAAAGGGAGATTTAGATGATTTCTGTGCAAAATGGAATCCTATATACGAGGGGGATTTAAGCCAAATAGAACATGAAAGAGGTCAATAGTTTAAAATGATCAATTGGCTCTTTAACATGAATGGGATAAAGTAAGGGAACTCTATTATACGTTCGGGTTTTTCAAAATTATAATAGATTACCATTAGTAAAAGTTTGTATTGCCAAACTTTTTTAGCTGTGCTACCATATACATCATTTAAAGGGAGGGGTTTTGATATCAAAAACTGGGGAAGAATTTTATACAAACCAATTATTAAAATATAAAATTGTATAATAATGCAAAAGAAAAAGAATACAAAGGAGCATCACAAAAACTTGGGAATTTAACCTTGTATTTCTCCTATGTCTGTGTTATAATCGGCTTAGAATTTTAGGTTGGTGGATTAGATGAAATCGAGATTAAAGAAGTTGTTCTTACTAGCAATTTTATTACTTATACCAAATTTAACAAAAGCTGAAAGCTCTTGTAGTTACAGTGAACAGGCAGAAATAAATAATATTGTTGCAAATGTAAAAGCAACCTATGAAGTAACTGACATATATGGCGGAAAAACCTTAAATATAGATTATCCTGATGAATTTGGAAATATTCCAGAGATAGATTACTATATAAAAGGATTTAATTTTAGTATATTAAATATAACCGATGATATTTATGTTCGTGTAACAAATAATTATGATAAAGCAGAATTAATTTTTAGAAATAGTGATGCTACAGATGGAGTTGTTACTTTTCAAACAAAAAATACAGATCAATTAATTACTTATACCATTGAAGTGTACGCAAATAAATATTCTTGCGTTGGAGAAGTTTTTCGGAAATTTACGATTACTACACCAATCTATAATAGTTTTTCCGAATTAGATGTTTGTTCTAGATATCCTGAATTTTATTATTGCCAAGAATTTATTTCATCTGATCAAGTGACTTTTGATACTTTCTTTACAAATTTAGAAAAATATGAAGAAAGCTTAAAAGAAAAAGAAGAAACAGAACAAAAGAAAACAATATTAGAAAAATTAAAAGAATTTTATCAAAATAATGCTGCTACTATAAATATAGTAGGAAGTGTTATTGTGGTAGTGGGGGTTGCTACTACTGTGATTCTTGTAAAAAGAAGAAGGAGTAGAGTATTATGAAAAAAAATAAAATAAAAATAATTACAATAATAGTCATGTTTGTAGCATTGTTAATGGTAAACAGTGTAAAAGCTGCTTCAATATCTTTAAGTGGTTCAAACACAAATAGTATTAAATATGGTAATGGAGAACAATACCAAGATTATAATTTTATCGTTAATATAGATGGTGCAAATTATCCGGGATATTGTTTGGATCCAAGTTATACATTCCATAATAGCGGTGGTATTACTTGTAAGCCTTTAACGGATAATGGTCCAATGAACTGGTTAATGCAAAATTTAACTGGAAATCATGTAGTTGATCAATTGGCAGTCAGAATGGTAGCTATTCGTACAAACTTAAATAAAAGTGCGAAAGGACATGGTCAATTTATCGTTTTATATTTACAAGAACGTTTAGGTGGAAAAACAAGTACACAATTATATGGAGCTTCTGAAATTGATGCCGCATACAATTTACACTTACAAGCAATGTCAAATGCTAGTTCTGGTTCAAATAGTACAGCACCAGTATTAACATTTATGAAAGCCAATGTAAATGGAAATACAATAACGTATAACATTTCCTCTCCCGCTAATATTCCAGATGCGAGCTTAGCTTTTACTTGTGAAGGATGTTCTGTAAAGAAAAATAGTTGGAATGGTACAAGTGGAAGTATAACAGTAACTGTAGAGAATGGAAATTGTTCCTTTAAAATTAATGCGTTTTATCCTTCAGCTGGTATTAATATATGTGAAACACCTGGACAAAATATTATTACAAGTATTACTGGTGGTGCTGGAGGTGCTGTTTCCACAACTGGTACGCCAACGCAAACGTTTGAGGGACAAGTCGGTTCTGACAGCGGTGACTATTATAAAAAATATTGTATAGATGATGATACATGTTCAAGTGACTGTAGTTCGAAGGTGAATATGCCAGAATTTTGTGATGAAGGAATGAATGACGCTTCCATCACTTCTCCAGAAGATATCAAATGTTGTGTATTGCATGGAAAAGATGATGCTGGAAATACTTATCAAATGAAAGATGGACAAATAAGTAATGATAATCCTTATTGCGCAGTATATTGTAAAGAAGATTATCAAATGAAATTACCAGGGGCACAACATGCAAATAGTGGTAGATATTTTATTTTGGAAAATACTGTTGTTACAGCACAAAGATCATGTTATGCAACAAGTGCTCCAAGCAAAAAGAAAAATGGGAAACAAATAGATATTGATCAATTTGTTAAGGATGTTATTCAAAAACAAGAGACACTAATTAAAGCATTTAATACATATCAAGAATGGAATGCAAGACTTGAATCTGTTAAAAATCCTAGCAGACATAATACAGATCCAGTAGATTGCTCTTATGATTACTGTAGACCTACAGGAAATGTAGTTGATACTTGTGGAGGAAATGCTTATTCTAAGAGCGAGCATCAATCATGTTCAATCGTCCATAATGATGCTCATTATGGAAGCACTAAATCATATAAGAAAGCAAATTATAGCATAGATAGAACAACAGGTAAAGTTACTATTACTAGTATAAGTACTCCTTCCTTATCTGATAATTATGGGTTTACATTGTCTTGTCAATCACAGAGTTGTGGAACCGACAAATCGAAAGTAGGAACTTTTGAAACTGTAGCTGAATATCAATCAAGAAGAGATAGTGCTGAAGCTGCAATGACAGCCGCTTTAAACGATTTAAAGAAAACGATAGAATACATGCAAGAATGTTATAGTTGGGTAAATAATTTATGTTTAGATCCAGAAGTTTTATTTGATTATGAAGAAGATTATCCTATTAATTATGAAAAAGTAGGAGGAACTGGACCAACAAGTAGTGCCCCTACTTATTCAAATCAAAAAGATATTGATAATGCATATACAGCAAATGGTGGTGGATCTTTAGAAGATGTTAATTATGCGTTCTGTGATAAAGAGGGATGTAATAATTCAAATGCCGAAACTCTAGCAAAACAAATTTCAACATTAAGTAGTCACCTATATTATCGTAAGATTGATGCAAGTGGAAGTGCTGAATATGCAAATACCCAAGAGTTTTATGTAAAATATCCAGATGGATCTGTAAATACATCAGATGGAAGTAATTACAATCCAATTGGTCAAGTTTATCCGATAGCTTTAAAAAGAGATACAGGTTTATATAAATGGACATTGAATTTCTCAAAACTTGGTCAATATAATGATTTCCAAGGATGTAAAAATGGACGTTTAGATGATGTGGTTAGAGCTTTAGGAAAGAGTACTTCTACTGGTCTAGAATATGTTTGTACTTACATCGTTGACTGTGATGAATGTGATTATGAATGTGTAGGACCTGGATGCTTAATAGAGGACGATCCAAAATGTCCAGAATGTGATGTTTATTGTATCAATTGTGTATTTGATGGAGATGAAGATACTTACTTCTATCGTACAGTATCGGTAAATGATTTTAATCCAAATAATCGTACACTAGGAGCTAACTGGACAAATGCAAAAGGTACTGCTACAAGAGATGAAATTGAAAAAATGGCTGAAACTGTTTATGAGGACGTACAGTATTCTTATACGATTACACCAACCCAAATGAAAAATATAAGAGATTACAACGGACAAACAGGTACTTATGTTACAGAAGATTTAAATTTCAATCATACAAAAGGTGATGTTACACTTGCTTATGGAACAAGTAATTTCTTAAGAAATACAGGTAGAACATACTTTACAGAATTAAAGAAAAATGATACTTGGGAACTATGGACCGCCTCAACTGGTGATGGTATAGGACCGGCTTGGAAGTAGAAAGGTGGAATAACTAGTGAAAGAGACATACTGGGGTTATTGGATGATTATGTTAGGTGTGTTTGTAATCGTTATTATGATGTTAATATCGAATGTAACAACACAAAATACACAAGATTACTATTTAATAAAGGAAGTTACAGAAGCTGCTATGGTAGATGCTGTAAATTATGGATATTTTCGTGAATACGGAGAATTAAAAATTGATCGTGAAAAATTTATCGAATCATTTTTAAGGCGTTTTGCTGAAAATGTCAGTCTAAATACTTATCAAATTGATTTTTATGGTATTTATGAAGCACCACCAAAGGTGAGTGTAAAAGTGACAAGTAAAAGTGGAAGTTTTTTCATAGCAGGAGATGCAACATCTTTAGATATTGTAAATAAAGTAGATGCTGTACTGGAACTTTCAGGACAAGAATAAGAATAAAAGGAGAATTTAAAAATGGGAAATGTATTAACATCAATAAAAAGATTTTTAGGAAATAAAAACACGGTAACAATTTTAGGAGTATTACTTGGAATATTAGTATTATATATTGGTTATAATTATCGTGTAAAACAAGCAACAACTCCAGTAACTGTACCCTATGCAAAAGAAGAGTTATCTTCACGTACTTATATTACAAGTGATATGATTGGTTACATGGAAGTATCAAGTAGTGTAGTAAAAAATAGTGCCAATTTGATTACAAATGCTAGTCAATTAATTGGTCAATATGTGGCATTTGGAACTACAATTCCAGCGAATAGTATGTTCTATTCTTCACAAATTTTATCATCAGATGAAATGCCCGATAGTGCATTTGCGAATATTCCAGATGGCTATACTATTTATAGTTTAAGTGTTAATTTACATACAACTTATGGTAATTCCATCTATCCTGGAAACTATATTGATTTATATTTTAAAGGTGTAGATGAAATGCAAAAAGTTATGTTTGGTAAGTTAATTGAAAGTATTGAAGTACTAGCTGTTAAAGATAGCCAAGGAAATCATGTTTTCGAGACAACTATAGAAAGTCGTACTCCAGCAGAACTTCAATTTGCTGTACCAAATGATATGTATGATTTGTTGATGAAAGCTGGTTATATAACAGGTTCATCTATTGAAATTATTCCTGTACCTAGAAATGCATCTTATAGTGCGGATCCTGGAGAAACAGTAGTGTCAAGTGATTATATTAAAGACTTTATTTTATCAAAAAGTGCTACAATTCCACAAAATGTAACAACGACAACACCGACGACTACAACTCCTGGAAATAATAACAACAATACTACTAATAATACCAATAATGACAATAATGAGTAATTTGTAAAACAAGTAAAAGAATAAGAGAAAGGGTGTCTTAAAATGAATGATGCAATATTTTCGCAATTAGACTTTGGACCATTAGATGAGTTTTTAAGATTAGATGATGTTACTGACATCTCATATAGTAATGGTGGACAAATATGGTTGAAGACCCTTTCTCGTGGTGTTTTTAAGGTCGAAAGACCAGAGATAAACAATGCTTTGATGGAAAAATTAGCTTTTCAATGTTCAAATGTTATGGGGAAGACATTTAATATGGCCCATCCTTTTCTTGATGCAGAATCTACAGAACTTCGTATGAATTTCGTTCATGATTCTATCGCTACAAATGGAATTGCTTGTTTGATTCGTAAAACACCAGCAAAAATTCGTTTGAATAAAGAAAAGTTAATTAACGAAAAATATGTATCCGAAGATTTATTGGAATTTTTGTTACAATGTGTGCAAGGGCATGCGAATATTATTGTAAGTGGAGAAACTGGTTCAGGTAAAACAGAACTTGTAAAATACTTAGCGAGTACTACAAAAGAAGATGAAAAAATCATTTCGATTGAAGATACTTTAGAGTTACACTTAGATCGAATTTTTCCTCATCGTGATATTGTTGCTATGAAAACAAATAATATTGCGTCTTATAGTGAAGTGTTGGTTACTTGTATGAGACAGAACCCAATCTGGATTTTATTATCCGAAGTTCGTAGTGCGGAAGCCGTTTTGGCTGTTCGTAACTCAATTTCTTCTGGACACCATATTTTATCGACAATCCACTCTGATAAAGCAGCATCTATACCTATGCGTATGTATAGTTTGCTGGAATCAAATCAAGAAGTAGAACAATTTTTAACGACAATTCATCGTTATGTTCAAATTGGAGTATATGTTAAAGGATATTTAAGTAAAGAATTAGGCAGATTTCAAAGAGAAATCTTTGAAATTTGTGAATTCTATGTGGATGATGATAATCAACCACAAACAAATACGATATTTCAAAAAACAATGGATGGAAAATTTACATTGAATAATCCAACTCAACATTTGCGCGACTATTTATCTATACAAGGTGTAATTTTACCTGATGATATTTTTAGAACGGATAATCGTCCAACAACCCAAAATACAAACGTTCAAACTGTAAATATGCCCAATGTAAATGTCCAAAATGGAAATGGACAAAATCCAAATATAAATTCCGCTGTTACGGCTCCGGTAAGTACCCCTACTTCCCAAGTAGCATCGCCGTCTTTGCCAAAAGTTGCAGCAGAAACAATGTAAAAAGAGAGTAGGTGCGAAATGGAATTAATTCTTTTGATTGTTATAGCTATATATGTGGTATCTTATCGACAAAATAATGGCGAAAATGTGTACCGATTTTTTATTACACAGGTACAAGATACCTATGAAAAATTTGCACCATATAGTTATAAAGAAGTAAGAGAAAAAGTAAAAAGTTTAGGGCAAGATTTTACTGCTCGTCAATATACGACCCAAGTGATTATATTTGCTGGTGTTGCTGGAGGAATAGCTTATTTATATTTTTATAATATTTTAATATCAATTGCCTATGCATTAATCGCTATTGGCTTTATTCCTTATTTAGCTTATTTAAGATACAATAAAATCTATAGTGAATTTATATTTGAACAAGTTCAAATTTATACAACAAATGTAATTATGGAATTTACAACTACGCAAAGTTTTGTAAAAAGTCTAGAGGGAGTAAGAGATTCTGGTATTTTAGAAGATCCCGTATTACAAGATGTAAAAACGATGATTGAAATGTCTTATCAAAATGGTACGATTGATGAATCAATTGCCTATTTTAATGAGAAATATCCATTCTATATGGTAAAAAATATGAATCAATTATTTTTACAAATTACAAAAGAGGGTGCTAAAGATTCAGGAGAAGCACTTGAAAATATGAGTCAAGATATCGATGCCTTAGTTGAAGGTGTTTATCGTGACCAAGCCGATCGTAAGACATTCCATACAAAATTCTTAACCTTTGGTATGGCGCTATTTTTACTTGTTATGGCAATGCAATTTCTACTCGGAACAGACAGTTACATTGAACTATTAGATATTTGGTTTGTGAAACTAATTCTACATGCAATTATCGTTATAAATTGTTATTTCTTGGTAACTGGTGAGAAATTCTACAATGAAGATTTGGGGGTAGAATAATGTCGATAGAAATTTTAATTATAGGTGTAATTATCCTTTATGTAATGAATTATACAGGAAGAATTAGTGCAAATCGTTTTATTGCCGATAATGAAGTTTATTTTAGAAAATTAAAAGAAGATGATTGGGATTTCTATGTAAGAGCAAAATATGGCGAAGGTGTAAACGGAGATATTTTGTTTAACAAAAGAATTAGAAATGGTTTACTTACCATTATTGTATTGGTTTTCTTCTTTATCTCTAAATTAAATTATGTAACGATTTTATTCTGTTTTGTAGGTGGATTTTTAATCTTTAAACTAGATTATATCAATATCAAAAAATATTATAAAGCCCATTTACACGAAATTAATTCGATGTTACCACATTACTTAAAAAGTTTAGAAATTTTAATTCAACATTATACGATTCCCGTAGCTATTGGTAAATCAATAGATGAAGCTCCACCAATATTTAAAGAGGGCTTGCAAGAATTAATTAATGAAATTAATGCTGGTAATGATAAAATTGATCCTTATGTCAATTTTGCAAAAGAATATCCAGTAAGAGATTCTATGCGTATGATGCGTTTGTTATATCGTTTAAGCTTAGGTAGACAAGAGCATAAGCAAGATCAATTATTAGCATTCTCAAAAACAATCTCTAATTTACAACAAAAAGCACGTGAGACGAGATACCAAGAACGTTTGGATAAAATGGAATCTAAAACAATGAGTATGTTAGTTACCACTGGTCTTGGTGTAATGATTTTATTAATTTTTGCTGTTTTACAATTAATGGGAATATAGTCCGAAAGAATTATTGATATTATTAGCAAAAAGAGTTATAATAATAACATAATAAAAATGGTAGGAAGTGACAATAAAATTGTATTTCTCTAAGGTTTATAAGACGAAAATACGGATTTTATTGTTAAAAATTCTACGTGAGAAAGAGGAGGAATTTTATAAATGAAAGAGGCAACTGGAGAATTAAATATGACTGTTATAACGGTAGTAGCAATAGCAGCAGTAGCAGCATTCTTCTATGCGTTTGTATGGCCAAATATTAAAGCGAGTTTGTTATTAACAACAGCATGTAATTCAGTAGATGCGAGTGGATCTTATGAAGGAGACGGTGTTACCTGTCAAGGTTTCAAATGTACAGATGAAGATGGACACTCTAAAACATGTGATGCTAGCGGAAAAAGATAATATTTTCTAAAGAGAGGAATTAAAAAATGAACAGGGCCACAGGAGAACTAAATATGACTGTCGTAATTGTTATAGCGGTAGGGATCCTATCGACCTTTTTCTTTGGGGTTTTATGGCCAAATATTAGAGGGACTTTAATTGCAAGTACAAAATGCAGTGATGCCATTTGTGATAAAAAAACTTTAGATAGTTATGGTTTAGTAAGCTGTAGATATAAAAAAGATAATACAGAGTTTAAATGTCCTTATAAGGGTTAATAGAGGTGATATACATTGAGAGAAGCAATAGGTGGTACTTGGATATTTCAAATAGTAATACTTTTCATTTTGCTTTTTACAGGCTATATGTGTTTATCAATTAACCAATCGAAGGCATTTAATGTAAAAAATAGTATTATCAAAACAATTGAAAGAGAAGAAGGGGTGGATTTATCGAATCCTGATAGGGATAGTGCCATTCAACAAATCGTCTCTTATTTAAAAGAAACAGCATATCGTACAACAGGAAAATGCCCAGATGAGATAAGAAATAAAAACAGTGGTCAAGTGGTTGCACAATATCATGGTTATACACGTGATGGAAAAATTGCAAATAATTCAAATGCCGCTTTTTGTATTGCTGAAGTAACAGCAAGATCTGGAAGTGATATGCCTAGTATGAGGTATTATCGTGTCGTTGTATTTTATCAATTAGATTTGCCAATCTTTAGAAATACATTTCAATTTCGTATTTCTGGGGATACTAAGATATTAAAGAAAACGATAGGAGCGTGATGAAATGAGAGAAGCAATCGGCGGTACTTGGATAACGCAATTAATCATTATATTTATGCTTGTTTTTGTCGCATTTCTAGCTCTAGCATTAAATTATACAAAAGCATTTAAAGTAAAAAATGAAATATTAACCATTATTGAAAAAAGAGAAGGAATAACCACCGGAGAAAATAGCACGATTGCTCTTATTAATAATTATTTAAAAAATAATGCTTATCGTGTTCAAAAAAATTGTGAAGTGGGCAGTTATGGAGTGGCTAGTTTAGATAGTCCAACCATTACGGAAGTTCGAAATAAATCAGTAAAGTATTATTATTGTATCAGTAAAATGAAATCACCAACAAGCAATTATCCTACAAATAATAATAATAAAGGAAAAGTATTTTATAAAGTGGATATATTCTTTTATTTCAACTTGCCTGTGTTAGGAGATTTATTTACGTTTGATATAAGTGGTTCAACCAATAACATAGCAACCCCCGCTGATAAATTAAATTTCTTTAGCGTTAAGTAGTTAGGAGACAGAAAAATGAATGTAATTGTATCAAATAAATACCAATCATTATTAGCAACATTAGATATCGATATTATAAAAAGTATTAATGGTGAATTTGAAGTAGAAGATTTGGTCAATCAATTTACCAATTTTTACTATAATAAGATGATTCTAGATATTACAGCACTAAAAAATTATCAAGATGTAACTACATTGCAAAGTTTATCTGTAAGCATGGATGTTAGTAATATTATTATTCTTTTAGATGATTCAGAAATTGTAAATTCTCCTAAATATTTATCTTCTTTAATCTCTATGGGAATTTATAACTTTACAAGAAATATCGATGCAATTAAGTTTTTGACAACAAATCCGAATACTTATAAGGATGTTGCTCAATATCATCAATTAAATAATATGAATGTAGATGCAGTTGCTGGTGGAGATTATAATAAATTAGGACTTCGTGTTATTGGTATCAAAAATGTAACGAATCATGCAGGTTCCACTACATTAACATATCTTTTAAAGAAACATTTAGCGAAAAAATATAATGTGGTTGCAGTAGAAGTGGATGAACATGACTTCATTTATTTTAATGATAAATCGCTAAAAACAACTTCTAGTCTTGATTTACCATCCTTTATTGCAACAAATAGTGAAGCAGAAGTAATTTTAGTCGATTTAAATGATCGTGGAAGTATAAGTGCTTGTACAGAAGTTATTTATTTAATAGAACCAGGTTTAATTAAATTAAATAAATTGATTCGTAAGGATAAACGTACCTTTGAAAAATTGCGTGATAAAAAGATTGTTTTAAATCGTAGTATTTTAAATGGAAGAGATATCAAAGATTTTGAATATGAATCAAAAAGTAAAGTTTTCTTTAATATACCGAATTTAGATGATAAATTAGATCAACATAAAATAATAGAAGAACTATTAGTAAAATTAGGATTTGTTCGATTTGAAGAAACGACAACTGATGATGGAAAAAATAGTAAATTATTTAACATTTTTAAATAATAAAGGGAATGGAAACTTGAGAGGATAAGAATTCTTAAGTTTTTTATTTGCAACAAAATTTGACATAAAAGTATATTTTTGGGTGGTAGGATACTTCCTTAATTAAGGAGGTTTTTTATGGATGAGATAACTAAGGATTTAATCAAAGTAGAAGAAATGATTTATGAAATAAGAGGAAAACAAGTGATGTTAGATTCCGATTTAGCATTATTATTTAAATATCAAACAAAAGATTTAAATAGAAATGTTAGAAATAATAAGGAAAGATTTCCAGAAAATTATTGTTTTCAATTAACTGATGCGGAATATGCTTCTTTAAGGTGCAAAAATTTCACCTTAAAGAAGGGTCGAGGAGAACACAGAAAATATTTACCTTATGTTTTTACTGAACATGGAATTACGATGTTAGCGGGTATGTTAAAAAGTGAAGTAGCAGTTAAAATGAGTTTAAAAATAGTGGATGCCTTTGTTGCAATGAGAAAATACATATCAACAAATTTAATAGAACAAAAGTATATCAATGAAATGGTATTGGAAGATAATAAAAGAATTAATACATTAGAAAAAACTTTCTCAAAATTTGAGGAAAAAAGAAGAGTAAATGAAATTTATTTTGAAGGACAGATATTTGATGCTTATTCGAAAATAATAGATATTTTTACAAGTGCAAAAAAAGAGTTAGTAATCATAGATGCATATGCCGACAAAGCAATGTTAGATTTAATCAAAAGTTTAAACATAAAAGTTACTTTAGTTGTCAGAAGTAAAAGTTTACTAACCAAAACAGATATAGAAAAATATCAGAGTCAATACTCTAATTTGCAAGTAATTTATAACGATACATTTCATGATCGATATTTTATATTAGATAAGAAAACAATCTATCATTGTGGAACATCACTAAATCGAATGGGGACAAAAACATTTTCCATTAATTTATTAGAAGATGAGGTAGTCAAAGAATTATTAATTTTAAAATTAGAAAATATGCTACAAATTTAATCAGGAGGTTTTTTTGTGGATGAGATAACTAAGGATTTAATCAAAGTAGAAGAAATGATCTATGAAATAAGAGGAAAACAAGTGATGTTAGATTCGGATTTAGCAAAATTATATCAAGTAGAAACGAAAAGAATAAATGAAGCTGTATCTAGAAATAAAGATAAGTTTCCCGATAGATTTTCGTGGAAAATATCTAATGAAGAGAGTGAAAAGATTTTTTTGGTCGCATTTTGCGACCAAAAAATAGAAACAAGAGGTGGTAGATACACAACACCACGTGTGTTTACAGAACAGGGCATTGCCATGCTTGCAACAATTTTAAAATCAAAGGTAGCAACAAAAGTCAGTATACAAATTATGGATGCATTTGTCGCTATGAGAAAATACATATCTACAAATTTAATTGAACAAAAGTATATTAACAATATGGTATTAGAACATGATAATGATATAAAATTATTACAAGAATCATTTTCTAAATTTGAAGAAAAAAGAAAAGTAAACGAAATCTATTTTGAAGGGCAGATATTTGATGCCTATTCCAAAATAAAAGACATTTTTACAGATGCTAAGAAAGAGTTAATAATCATCGATTCTTATGCCGATAAAACAATGCTAGATTTAATCAAAAGTTTAAATATAGAAGTTACTTTAGTTGTTAGAAGTAAAAGTTTACTTACCAAAACAGATATAGAAAAATATCAAAGACAATATACAAATTTAAAAATAGTTTACAATGATACATTTCATGACAGATATTTCATATTAGACAAAACAATCATCTATCATTGTGGAACATCACTAAATCGAATGGGGACAAAAACATTTTCCATTAATTTATTAGAAGATGAAGTCGTCTTAGAGTCTTTACTCCACAAATTAAATGAGATAATTATAATTTTTAAAGTGTCAAAATGTACACAATTTACATAGTAAAACTTGACATTTATTTTAATAGTAGATAAAATAATCATAGAAATGAGAGAGAGGTTCATAAATATGGATTTATTTTTAACAGCGGTCCAAATAGGAAGCAAAACGGATGGTTTTTGTGCCAATACGGCAAATATATGGCAAATTGTAGGATATGTCTTATTAGTTTTTAAAATCGTAATACCAGTATTATTAATTATATTTGGTATGATAGACTTAGGAAAGGCAGTTATTGCTAGTAAAGATGATGAGATTAAAAAAGCAACTAAAGGTTTAGCAATGAGAGCACTTGCTGCAGTAGTAATATTTTTAATTCCAACAATAGTCGTTTATATTATGGGATTGGTTTCTAACTTTGAAAGTTCCGGAGCAAAAGCTGATTTTGATACTTGTAAAACATGTATTTCAAGTCCAAAGAAATGTTCAACTACAAAAGCATGGGGAGAATAAAGGCAATGTAAAATTGCTTTTTTTTTTGCTCTATGGTATTATTTTTTTAAGGTGGTTCTTAAATGAAAAAGATAATTGAAAAAATGAAGGGTATTTATAACGCAAATCCACAAAAAGTAACTTTATTTGGAAGTGTTGCACTGGTGATGTTTGTAATAATAATTATTATTTCTATCGTTGTAAAAATAGTAGGACTAAAGATTAGTTATGAAGAATTAGAAGATAAGTTAGAGCAAGCAACTTATACATATTTATCAGAAAATCCAACCTATTTACCAAATAAAAGCAATCCGACAGTAGTGGTAAGTGCCAATACGTTAATTGAAAATAAATATATAAAGAATTTAAAAAAATATGTAAAAGATGCATCATGTACTGCAAATGTAATTGTGGATTATGAAAATAATGATTATAAATATCAAGCTTATTTAACATGTAATAATTTTAAAACGGAAAAATTTATTGATACAATTAAGAAGAATAATGAACTTTCTTTAGTAGGAGAAGGTCTTTATGAAATGAATAATGAATTTATATTTAGAGGGCAAAATCCAAATAATTATGTAGAATTTGCAAATGAATTATGGCGAATTGTTAAGATAGATAAGAACAATAATATAGAAATGATCATTACAGAACTAGAAGAAGATAGTGATGATGAGTATTTTTATGGTGTTTGGGATGATCGTTATAACACAGAAGAAGATTATCAATATGGAATTAATACTTTTGGTTTAAGTAGAGCATTAATTCAAATAAAAGATGTTTATAATGCTAAGTATCACCAATACCAAGAATATTTAACACCATATAATTTGTGTGCAGGAAAAAGAGCAGAAGAGAGTACAGGAAAAGATGGAAATTTAGAATGTAGTGAATTCGTTTCAAATCAATATATTGGACTACTTCCTTTATATGACTATATGAATGCTAGTTTAGATGGTCTTTGTCAAAAGTCGATGAGTAAAGAATGTCAAAATTATAATTATTTAGTGAATGAAGATTTTAGTTGGTGGACAATGACAGGGAATACAGCATCAACTTATCAAGTGTATAGTATTAGTTATAATGGAGAAATCGAATCAGAGTATGCTTCTTATGATGAAGCATTACGTTATGTTTTAGCTTTAAATAGTGATGTATTCTTTGCAAGTGGAGATGGAACAAGAGACAATCCATATACAATAAGGTAAAATGAAGAAAAGAGAGGCCTATATGAAAAAGAATATTCTAGTTTTTATTATTGCATTTGTAATCTTTTTGCCTGTAAATACAAATGCAAAAATTTCTTTAAATCAATCGCAAAATAATGTGTATTCACTTACAAGTATTTCTTTAATTAGTAAAAATGACTATACAATAAAAAAACTTTCGGGAAAAGACTCTACTGAAAGTTTTGAGGGATTTTGTACCGAAAAAAGAGTTAAAAATTCTATGAAATTTATTGGATCCCTTCTTTTGATTGTAAAAATTATTGTTCCTATTCTATTAATTATTTTTGGGGCAATTGATTTTGGGAAAGCTACCATATCTTATGATGCAGATGCTATTCAAAAAGCTACAAAAACTTTAATGTTTAGAGTGATTGCGGGAATTGTTATCTTTTTAATTCCAACGATAGTTAATTTTGTATTTGATGATTTAATCAATGTAAAAACAGGATATGATGAATGCCGAGTTTGTATCTTTAGTCCAGGTAGGTGTTAGGTTTAAAACTGATTAAAAAATGAATCAGTTTTTCTATTTTTACTAGTAATGAATAAAAAATGCTGTTATAATGATATAGAGGAAAAAGTAGGGATTTTGTATGAAGAAAAATATTCTAGGATTTATAATAGCATTAATAATTATTTTTCCACTAAATATAGATGCAAAAACAGTTAAAAGAACATGTAGCTATACAGGACCATATACATATACAAAAAAAGGACAAGAAGTGACGGAAAATATTACGATTGATTGCCAATATTATAATAATGATAGTGGGCAATGTAGAATATCTGAAAGTTCGTTTGGTCAGTCTATTTCTAACTGGGGAAAACATTCTTCCTTTAATGCAAAAGAATATTATAAGAATAATCAAAAATGTTTTGATTATATGGTATTTTTAAATAAAGAAGCACTATTTGATAAATACGAAGTATTTGCTGCGGATTCCTATAGTACTGCAGTTAGTTTAGCTAGTGCAGAGCAATCGCGTAATCCTGATAAATACCATACAGCTATCATCCCTCTTGTTAGTTCTTCTGATGGAGATGTAGAAGAAAATACCGAATTAGAGGAATTATACAATAAAATAGATTCTTACATAGCATTATTAGATAAAATGAATACAGCGAATGATCCTTGGAAATTAAATGAATGTTTAGATGAAAAAGGAAATATGAATCCAAATGCTACCAATTACTATATATGTATAGATAGACTTCAAGCGTTTTATAATGAAGTAAATGCTTGGGAACAAGAGATTCGTGATGCCATTGATTCTGGTCTAATCGATTCTGAAGATGCTAAAGTAAAAAGTTTTCAAGCTGCTGTAAGAAAGGCTAGAGGAAACGTAAATAGTACAACGGATGATGGATTATATGATGGTGAGTTAGAAGAAGAATATGATCCAACGATTGGGTTTAGTACAGGGAAGTTAGAATGTAGTGGAATCTTTGGAGGAAGATTTGGTGCTTTCTTAAAAAAGCTATATAATTTAATGAAATTTGCTGTTCCTATTTTAATTATTGCACTTGCCATTATTGACTTTTTAAAAGCAACAGCATCACAAGATCAAGCAGAAATAAAAAAAGCTGCGAATAAATTAGTGAAAAGGTTAGTTATTGGAACTTTAATATTTGTTATACCAACAATATTAGAATTTATTTTAGGAGTTGCGCTAGGTATAGAAGATGGACTTTGTGGAATTGGATAAAATAGAAAGGAGAGATAAGTATGCTAATAGCTTCTAATCCGTTTAATGTATTTAAATTTGGTTTAACGGGTGTTTTCTTATTTTTAGATGGTATTGTGTATTGGGTTATTAGTAAACTTTTCGCCCTTTATGAATCATTAGCTGGTGCCGAAATAATAACGCAAGATATTTATAATGATATAGTAGATAAATTTTATGTAGTTATTGGGGTGGTCATGTTATTTTATTTGGCATACTCTTTATTAAAAACGCTAATTAATCCCGATGATTTTGAAAAAAATACAAGTAAAATAGCTTTAAATTTAATTATATCTTTAATACTATTAGGAGTAATGCCTACAATATTTTCGTATGCTTTTGATTTACAAAAAATTATTGTAGAAGATGGAGTAATTGGTAATCTAATTTTTGGTTCGAATAATAATACAGTTGGCGAAAAAGGAAAAAAGTCTGCTTTTAATGTGCTTAATGCCTTTTTGAATCCAGAAAATGCTGAGATAGAAAATGATGAGGGGCATTCATGGAATTGGTTTATTGTGGGTATCACAGGGACAGATGAAAATATTTCTTTTATGGATATAACTAGTTTTGTAGAACCAATACATGATAAAGAAAATGGGGCTTCTTATACCCCTTTGATAAGTACGTTATGTGGTTGTTTCTTAGCTTATGTACTAGCTTCATTTTGTTTAGATTTAGGGGTTCGAGTCGTAAAACTAGCATTCTATCAAATCATAGCGCCGATACCAATCATTATGCGAATTATTCCTGAAAAAAAATCTGTTTTTGATAACTTTGTAAAGGGTGCTATTGCTACTTATATGGAAGTGTTTATAAGACTTTTTATCATGTATATTATTGTCTATTTAACAGCATCAGTTTATGATGCATTTAAAGATAGTCCTTTAGGCTTAATTGAAGGTGTAGTAGTTATTTTAGGTTTATTTGCTTTTGCAAAACAAGCACCAAAATTGATAAGTGATGTAATTGGTATAGATTCTGGTAACATTAAACTTGGAATTGGTGGAAAACTTGCAGCAGGAGGAGCATTTGGACTTGGTGCTATTGCAGGTGGAGCTGCAACTTCTATGTTAAGAAATGCTACAAATAGATGGGCAAATGGAGCTAATTGGTTAAATAAAAATGGTGAGCTTACTTTCGGAAGCGCTGCAAAAAATTTGGTTGCAGGGTTTGGAAGTGCTGCAGCTGGTGGATTAAGTGCTGGAGCAAGAAGTGCCAAAGGTGGTTTTTCTGCTAAGAATTTTGCGGATATGAGAAAAGCTGCTGGAGAAGGGACCGCCGCTGCAGAGGCAGCTAGAGATAAACGAGCAAATTATATAGCAACTAGTGGTGGTGTTCGAAATGCTATGTGGGATCATGCAGAAGATGCAGTTAAGAGCGCGAAGGAATGGTCTGGAATATCTACGGGATTAAAAGGATTAAAAGAAGACCAAACGAAAGCGAATGAAGTTAAAACAGCACGTAAAGCGGTTGATGATAAATTAATGGCATTATTAAATAAATATAAAGATACTATGACAACTGCTGGTGGTGCAATCAACACAGGTTTTACAGATGCGAGTGGAAATGCCGTTACATTTGATAATTATGCTACCCTTTTAAATGAAATGGAAATTATGAAATCTACTGGTAAGATGAGTGATGGTATTACTACAGCAACTTCTGATATGTTGACAGCTATGAGTAATGCAGAATACCAATTAAAAGAACAAATGAAGAAAGAAATATTAGAAGGATATGATTTAAGAAATAAAGCTGGACTTGGTGTAAATAGTAAATTATCTGGTGATGCTTTTGTACAATTTTACGATACTGAATTACAAAGTTTGGTTACTGATTATAGAACGAAAGCGTTGCAAAATGCGAGCCTTATTGATTCTTATGCAGATAAAAACATTACTGCTATTGCTGATGAAATGGCTGTATATAAAGAACAAGCAATTAACAATCAAAATCAAGCCCTTCAAGACTTTATCTCTAGCGGTAACGTTCTTGACTTATTTGAAGGAAGTAAAAATGCTATCAGTAATGCTACAGGTAACGTGGATAGAAAAGTTAGTGAAAAATATCAAGAAGAATCCCAGAAGAAAGGTAGCTAGGTGGGATTATGCGTTTCTTTAATAAATTATTGGATTATCCAACAAATAATTATGCAAATTATCAAAATGAAGCAAAGACTTACAAAAGCTTGTTAGAAGAAATACAAGCGATTGAAGATTTGTTAGAGTGCTATGTCACGGAAGATACTTTGGCTGCTTATCCAGAATTGTATGAAAGATTTAGAATTCGATTAAAAGGTTTAAAAGATTCTATAAGTATGTACCAAAAAAATATGGCACGTGCTACAAGCGATAGTGAACGTGAACAGATAAAAAAAGAGTTAGAGCGGTTAGATGCAGAATACAAAAGACTTTTTGAAAAAACAAAGGATGATTTGTTAGAATTAAATGTAATTTCCGAACTGAATAACCATATTACGGAAATAAATGCTATTATAAGAAAAAATGCTCGTTTTGATTTTTTTCAAGAGTTTTTAAACAAAGATGTTTGGACAATGGATGATTTAAAAAAATTAAGAGACCATATTGCTAGACGTAAAATGATTATAAATCCATATATAGCCAAAATGGAAAGATAAAAAGGAGGATAAGAAGGGATGAATAATAATTTTTTAATACCAGCCAATTCAAAAAAATCAATGTTAATTTTAGGTTTTTTTACACCAATTGATTTAATTATCTTTGGGATTGGTTGTACATTGACACTTGGGTTACTATTTGCTTTTAATTCGAGGGTAGATATAGGTGGTTTATTGTTAATATTATCGCCTGCTTTACTATCTGCCTTTTTAGTTCTTCCTGTTCCAAATTACCATAATGTGTTACAATTAATTGTGAATATAGTGACGTTTATGCTCGGAAGAAGAAGGTTATATTGGAAAGGCTGGTGTGTAAGAGATGACAAATAAAGAAAAAGTAGGAAGTAAATATACAGAAGATTGGGTTCCTATTAAACAGATTTTGAATGGGATGATTCAATTAGATACAGGAGAATATGTAACAGGAGTGAAAATAGCCCCTAAAAATATTTTTATTTTAGATCAAGGAACACAAGATAATGTGATTTATAATTTAAGAAATTTTTATAACACGATGGATTATGAATTTTGGTTAATCGTTGCAGATCGTCCTGTAGATATTAATGTTTACTTATCCCAATTACAAATCTTATATAATAATGCCGCCAGTGCATCAATAAGAAAACTAATCATGCAAGATATTAATAAAGCTAATTTATTTATGAGTGCCGAATACAGTGTCGTAGATACCGAATACTTTATCTTATTTAAAGAGAAAAAATTGGAAATTGTTCAAAAACGTATCCACAACTTAATTAGTAACTTATCCACTTGTGGATTAAACTCAACACAAGTATCCAATAGTGACTTACGTATGTTAATTGATAATTTCTTTAATGGGGGACAAGCAACAACATTAGGAACGGTGATGCCAGAATGAATTTAAAATCACAATTAGCGCCGAAAGGCATAGAATTTAAACCAACAGAAATGATGATTAGCGGAAAGTATTGTACAATATTAACGATTGTTACTTATCCTAAATATATTTCTGAAGGTTATTTAGCCAATATTACAAGTATTTCAGGAGTAAAAATAGCGATTAAACATATTCCTATTGAATTTTCAACCTTACAAAGAATGTTAAATAAAGAAATTGCGGATTTAAAGCAAAGATTTCAAACAGAAAATGATAAGACAATTCAAGAAAGAATTCGTCAGGATTATGAATCTTTAGAACAATTTATTCAAATGTTAGCAGCTACACAAGCTCGAATTTTTGACTTCCAAATGCATTTGTTTATTGCTGCGGATAGTAAAGATGAGTTAGAACTTAAAAAGATGCAAGTTCGTAATTTTCTTGATGGACTTGGAATGCGTGGAATTCCATTGATGTTTGAACAAGAGAAAGTTTTAAAATCAATCTTGCCTATATTCCCAAAACAAGATGTGGAAAATCGAGTAGGAACACCGATTCCATCAGTTACCATTGCAGCTATGTATCCATTTATTTTTGACAGTATTAAAGATCCAGGAAATAGTATTCTATTTGGAGTTGATTTTTCTGGTGGAGTTGTTTTATTCAATCAATTCTTATATAAAATCAAAAAAGAGAATAATCGTAACAATGCCAATATTATTATTTTAGGTACCAGTGGTAGTGGTAAATCAACTGCAGCTAAGTTATTAATTAGAGGACACTTAAGAAATGGTTATAAAGTTGTTTGTATTGACCCTGAAGGTGAACTTGAAGAAATGAC
>CAYSFO010000017.1:0-28217 GCA_964430695.1 uncultured Muribaculaceae bacterium
GTCCATATTCACTTGTTACACAACAACCACTTGGTGGTAAAGCTCAATTTGGTGGACAAAGATTTGGAGAAATGGAAGTTTGGGCATTATATGCTTATGGTGCTGCTCATGTTCTTCAAGAAATCTTAACTATCAAATCAGACGATGTTGTTGGGCGTGTTAAAGTATATGAATCTTTAGTAAAAGGAAAAACAGTAAACCAAGCAGGAGTTCCAGAATCGTTTAGAGTATTAATTAAAGAATTCCAAGCATTAGGTTTAGATATTCAAATTCTTGATAATAAAGATCATTTGTTAGATTTAAAAGATATTGAAAAAGATGAAGAAAAAGAAGATACAATTCGTATTGATGAAATTGATATAAATAGTGTAGAAGAAACGACAGAAGAAGCTGAGGAAGAAGTAACAGATGCGCAAGAAGAAACAGTCGAGGAAGAAGAAAACGAATTTGGAGACACTTTAGATGATTTGGAGTTTCCAGAAACCATAGAAGAGGAAGATTTGGAAGGGGGCGTTAACCTATGATAGAAGTAAATAATTTTAAAGGAATCAAGATAGGTATTGCCTCTCCTGAAAAAATTCGTGAATGGTCTTTTGGAGAAGTAAAAAAACCAGAAACCATCAATTATCGTACCTTAAAACCAGAAAGAGATGGACTTTTCTGTGAAAAAATCTTTGGGCCTACCAAAGACTACGAATGTAGTTGTGGAAAATACAAAAGATTGAGATATAAAAATGTTGTTTGTGACCGTTGTGGTGTCGAAGTTACAAAATCAAAAGTACGTCGTGAAAGAATGGGACATATAGAACTTGCTTCTCCTTGTTCTCACATTTGGTTCTTTAAAGGTGTACCTTCTAAAATGGGACTAGTCTTAGATATGTCTCCAAGAGATTTAGAAGAAGTATTGTATTTTGTAAGTTATGTGGTTATTGATCCAGGTACAGCACCACTTGCAAAAAAACAAACACTATCTGATAAAGAATATCGTGCCTATTATGAAAAATATGGTTCAACATTCAAGGTAGGTATGGGTGCTGAAGCCATTCAAACCTTATTAAAAGAAGTAGATATTGATAAAGAAGTCGATGAACTACGCGCGGAATTAGAATCCGCAACAGGACAAAAACGTATTCGTCTAGTGAAACGTCTAGATTGCCTAGTCGCTTTCCAAGAATCAAACAACAAACCAGAATGGATGATTTTAACCGTTCTTCCTGTGATTCCACCAGAACTTCGTCCAATGATTCAATTAGATGGTGGAAGATTTGCTACTAGTGATTTAAATGATTTATATCGTCGTATTATTAACCGTAATAATCGTTTAAAGAAATTACTTGAACTTGGAGCACCAACAATCATTGTTCAAAATGAAAAACGTATGCTTCAAGAAGCAGTGGATAGTTTATTTGACAATGGACGTCGTGGAAGAAGCGTAACAGCTGCTGGAAATAGAGCTTTGAAAAGTTTATCTAGTATGTTAAAAGGAAAACAAGGACGTTTCCGTCAAAACTTACTTGGTAAACGTGTGGACTATTCAGGACGTAGTGTTATCGTTGTTGGACCTAATTTAAAAATGTATCAATGTGGTATTCCAAAAGAAATGGCTCTTGAGTTATTCAAACCACACGTCATCCATGGTCTAGTAGAACGTGGACTTGCTCATAACATCAAAGGAGCAAAGAAGTTAATTGAGTCAAGAGACGATCAAGTATGGGATATTGTTGAAGATGTCATTACAGAACATCCAGTCATGCTTAACCGTGCACCAACACTACATAGACTTGGTATTCAAGCATTTGAACCAAAATTAGTTGGTGGAAAAGCTATTCGATTACATCCACTTGTTTGTGCGGCATTTAACGCCGACTTCGATGGAGACCAAATGGCTGTTCACGTACCTTTAAGTGAAGAAGCAAAAGCCGAAGCTCGTATTCTGATGTTAGGTGCTAATAACATTCTAAACCCTAAAGATGGAAAACCAATCGTTACACCATCACAAGATATGGTATTAGGAAACTGCTACTTAACTATGGAAAAGAAAGGGCTTCCAAATGAAGGTAAAGTTTATAAAAATAGCAATGAAGTATTAATGGCTTATGAAAGAAAAGAAATTACCCTTCATACAAGAATTGCTTTACCTGTTCGTTCATTCAAACATAAATTATTTACCGATGAACAAAAAGATAAATATTTAATTACAACTTGTGGAAAAATAATATTTAACGAAATCTTACCAGATACTTTCCCATATATTAATGAACCTACAAAAGAAAATATTGAAGGAATTACTCCAAGTAAATATTTTGTAGAAATGGGTACAAATATAAAAGAAGATGTCGAAAATCGTGAGGTAGTGAAACCATTTATTAAGAAAAACTTAGAAAGTATTATTGCCCAAGTATTTAAAAGATATAAAACGACAGAAACATCTATTATGCTAGATAGATTAAAAGATTTAGGATTTAAATATTCGACTGTAGCAGGTATTACGGTATCAGCAGCCGATATCAGACTAAGTCAAAGTAAAGATAAAATTATTGAAGAAGGAAAAGAACTTGTTGATAAAATTAATAAACAATTTAAACGTGGTTTAATTACCGAAGAAGAACGTTATAATAATGTGATTAATGTATGGACAGAGCAACAAGATAAAATTAAAGATGAGTTGCAAGCACTTGCAAATGGAGATTTTGAAAATCCACTATTCATGATGATGAACTCAGGTGCTCGTGGATCGATTTCTAACTTCGTTCAACTTTCTGGTATGCGTGGATTAATGGCAAAACCAGATGGTTCTACCGTAGAAATTCCAATAACTTCTAACTTTATGGAAGGACTAAATGTATCTGAATTCTTCTTATCAAGTCATGGGTCTCGTAAAGGATCTGCCGATACTGCTCTTCGTACTGCTGACTCTGGATACTTAACAAGACGTTTAGTAGATGTTGTTCAAGATATTATTGTTCGTGAATTTGATTGTGGATCTATTCAAGGTGTAGAAGTATACGATTTAATTAATGATAAAGATAATTCCGTTATTGAGCCACTTTCAGAACGTATTTTAGGAAGATATACTGCTCAAAAAATCATCAATCCTGAAACAAAAGAAGTTATCTTAGACAAAGGAGAAATGATTACTGAAAATGTGGTAGCTAAAATTGAGCGTGCTGGAATTAAAAGCGTAGAAATTAGAAGCATCTTGACATGTAAATGTGAAAACGGTGTATGTCAAAAATGTTATGGACGTAACCTAGCTACAGGAAATCTTGTAGAAACTGGGGAAGCCGTTGGTATCATGGCTGCACAATCTATTGGAGAACCTGGTACCCAACTTACCATGCGTACCTTCCATTCCGGTGGAGTTGCCCATGGTGGAGATGCCGATATTACACAAGGGCTACCAAGAGTAGAAGAGTTATTTGAAGCACGTAATCCAAAAGCAAAAGCAACCATTGCGGAAATTAATGGTAAAGTAGAAGCGATTGAAGAGCAAAATGGTAAACATAAAATTGTCATTGCTAATGATGTTGAAGTTAGAGATCATGTAACCAACTACAATATGAAAGTACGTGTAAATGTAGGAGATGTTGTAAATGCGGGTGATAAATTAACTGAAGGTGCTGTTAGCCCTAAAGAATTACTTGCGGTAACTGATCCAATTACAGCGCAAGAATATATCTTAAAAGAAATTCAAATGGTTTATAAATTACAAGGTGTTGATATTTCTGATAAACATATCGAAATTATCGTATCTCGTATGATTAATAAAGTTCGTATTTTAGATGCTGGAGACACAGAATTTGTAGAAGGTCTAACCGTATCGATGAGAGAATTTACGAATGGAAATAAACCAGTTATCCTAAGAGGTGGCGTTCCAGCCAAAGGAAGACCAATCATGTTAGGTATTACAAAGAGTTCTCTAGAAACTGATTCCTTCTTATCTGCTGCATCCTTCCAAGAAACAACAAGAGTTCTTACCGATGCTGCCATTAAAGGAAAAGTGGATAAATTAAGAGGTCTAAAAGAAAACGTTATTATTGGTAAATTAATTCCAGCAGGTACTGGAGCAAAGCAATATAGTGACATTGAGATTCTTCTTCAAAAAGAATTTATGGAAGATGAGCCAAGTGAATTTTTAGAAGAAAAACTAATGGCAGATGAAGAAGAATTATCTACAGAACAAATTATGGAAGAAATAGAACAAAATTAATTCTATTTCTTTTTTACTTTTCTTTGTAAAAAAATGATAAAAAACAAAAAAGGTATGCTATAATAACTAACCAGACAAAGGAGTTTTTTGAATGATAAATATTGATAAAAAATTAATGCGTTTTATTGACGAAACGCCAAATGCTTATTACTGTGTTGATAATTTAAGAAAAAGATTAATAGAAAATGGTTTTGAAGAATTGTATGAAAACGAAACATGGACTAATTTAAAAGAAGACGGAAAATATTTTGTTGTTAAAAATGATTCGTCATTAATTGCTTTTAGGATGTCTGATAAAAAGGAAAATATTGGTTTTAATATTGTTTCTGCTCATACAGATTCACCAAGTTTTTCTATAAAGCCAAATGCTGATATGTATGATGGTAACTATATGAAACTAAATGTCAGCGGATATGGTGCGATGTTAAATTATACTTGGCTTGATAGACCATTATCATTGGCTGGAAGAGTTGTTACGTTAAAAGATGGTGCATATGAAAAACAATTAGTAAATATAGATAAAGATCTATTAATTATTCCTAGTCAAGCCATTCATATTAATAGAGAGGTTAATGAAAAAAATTTATTAAATCATCAAATTGATATGTTACCAGTAGTTTCTTTAAGTAATGATAAGAAATTAGAAGATATTATTAGAGAAAATTTGTCAAAATCTGCCAAAGATGTAGATAAAATATGTGATTATGATTTATATCTTTACAATAGAGATAATGCTAAATATGTAGGGTTAAATGATGAATTAATTTTAGCACCAAGATTAGATGACTTGGCATCTTTATTTCCTGCATTTGCTAGTTTTGTTGCATCTGATAATACAAATTCTATAAATGTGTTATGTGCATTTAATAACGAAGAAATTGGAAATTTAACGCCACAAGGAGCAGATTCTACTTTTCTAAGTGATACATTAGCTAGAATAGCAGAAGCATCGAATATTGATTTATTAACTGCATTAAGTAATACAATCGTCATAAGTGCAGATAATGCTCATGCTATGCATCCAAATGCACAATCTAAAAGTGATCCAACTAATAAAGTATTATTAAATAACGGAATAGTTATTAAGCATCATATTAATTATACTACTGATGCAGTTACATCATCTTTATTTAAAGGAATATGCGAATATGCTGGAGTACCTTATCAAGATTTTGCGTGTAGATCTGATATGAGATGTGGAATAACACTTGGTGGAATTAATCAAAGACATGTTGGTGTTGATTCAGTAGATATTGGCCTTCCTCAACTAGCAATGCATTCAACAAATGAAACGATTGGTTCCAAAGATATTCTTTATATGTATAAAGCTTTATTAGAATTTTACAATAGTACGATTATGAAAGAACATAATAGAATTAGAATATTGCATAAATAAGTAGTAAAATAATGGCTACTTTTTTCTTTTTTTGACAAAATAATTACCTTATTTACTTCTTATATCAACCGTTGGAAGAATTTCGGTATTATAGAAAATCGAACTTTGCGTTAAATAGTAAATTTCAATTTCAATTTTTTTCCAAATCCTAACAAACTTATGATAAAATAAAAAAGAATAGGATAGTGGTAATATGTCTAAAACTACTTTTATTTTAATTGGGATAACGTATTATATCGTTTCCATTATAATTATTGTTGCTGTACTCAATTGGATTAATAAAAAAGAAAGAAAAAAATATGCAGAAGAAATTAGCATTTTAGAGCGTGATAAAAACTTAATTATTTCAGCAAGTATTTTATCAGAACTAAACAAAGTAGAGCCGTTAGTTAATAATTCGGATTCAAAAGAAGTCTATACAGAATGGCAACGAAGATTTAAAGAAATAAAAGATGTAGAAGTGCCAAAAATTACGGATACACTACTTGAAATAGAAGAATTATTTAACGAAAGAAAATATAGAGAATTAAAGAAAAAAATTGCGGAAGCAGAATTTGACATTTGTTATGTAAAAACTAAATCCAATTTTCTATTGGAAGAAATTAGAGGAATTACTTTAAGTGAAGAAAGAAATCGAGATACGATTACAAAACTAAAAGCAAATTATCGTGAGATTCTTAGCAAATATAATAAGAATAGAGCAGATTTTGAGCTTGTATCTTCTCCTATGGAATTACAATTTGAAAACATTGATAAATTATTCAGTGCTTTTGAAAGTACTATGGAAAAAAATGCGTATCAAGAAGTAGGAAAAATAGTAAAAGCAATTGATGATAATATTGGGAACTTAAAAATTGTTGTAGAAGAAGCACCAAGTATTATTTTAATGGGACAAAAATTAATTCCAAATAAAATGATGAATATTAAGAAAACAAGAGAGAAGATGGAAAAAGAAGGATACAATTTAGAATATTTAAATTTAGATTACAACATTGCAGAAGCCAATAAAAAAATTGCAGATGTATTTCAAAGATTAAATGTTTTAAATTTAGAAGATTCTATTTTTGAACTAAAAACAATTTTAGATTATTTTGAATCTACAGATAATGATTTTGATAAAGAAAGAATTTCTAAAAAGATATTTGAAGAATATGCAAGAACGATTTTAATAAAAGTAACCAAATTAAACAAAATAAATAATGACCTTTATAAAAAAATTGATGATATAAAATATAGTTATGATTTAACAAATGAAGATGTCTTAGTAATTGAAGAAATTCATAACGAATTAAAAATGATTCGTGAAAAATACGATGAAATTATTGAATTGCATCGTAGTAAAAAATCTTATTATGCCAAACTTGGAAAAGATATGGAAAATTTAAATGTTCGTTTAACAAAAGTAGAAGAGAAGTTAGAAAGAGCATTAAGAACAATAGGAAGTTTAAAAGAAGATGAGTTAAGAGCCCGCGAACAATTAGATGAGATAAAAGACATTTTAACAAAATCAAAAAATAGTATGCGAGACTTTAAATTACCAGTCGTTCCTGAAAGTTATTTTGTTGAGTTAGCAGAAGCAACAGAAGCCATTAACGAAATTGTAAAAGAGTTAGAACGTACACCTATCTCTATTAAAGTTTTAAATACGCGAGTAGATACAGCAAGAGATTTAGTTTTCAAGGTTTATAATACATCAAAAGAAACAATAAAAACAGCGAAAATGGCTGAAACCGCTATTGTGTATGGAAATCGTTATCGCGTAAACAAAGAAGTTGATGCAGGACTTACCAAAGCAGAAATCTCCTTTTATAAAGGTAATTTCAAGAATTCCTTGGAAAATGCAATTAATGCAATAAATATTGTAGAACCAGGAATTCATAGAAGATTGATGGAAGAGTATCAATAAGCAGCAGATAAAAAAGAAAGGTGAGAATATGATATATCTTGATTATAGTGCAACAACCCCCGTCGCATATGATGTGCTAGAGTCATACAACAAAGCGTGTAAAGAGTTTATTGGAAATCCCAATTCTTTACATAGTTTAGGAATAAAATCCAAAGGACTTATCAATAGTGCCACAAAACAATTAAGTGACTTATTTAATGTTTTAGATAGTGAAATCATTTATACAAGTGGAGCAACAGAATCCAATAATATGGCTTTAATTGGTGTAGCACTTGCCAATTGTAAAAAAGGAAATCATATTATTGTATCTAAATTAGAACATCCATCTATCTATAAAATTTGTGATTATTTAAAGAATTTAGGTTTTATAATCAGTTATGTAAACAATGATGAAGATGGATTAATTGATTTTGAAGATTTAAAGCAAAAAGTGACTCCAGAAACCATTTTAGTAAGCATTTGTGCTGTAAATAGCGAAACAGGGGTACGTCAGCCTTTAAAAATGATACGTCAAATTGTCAAAAAAGAAAATAATAATGTATTTATCCATAGTGATATGACTCAGGCTTTAGGGAAAATACCTGTAAATATGCATGATATAGATTTGGCTAGTTTTTCTTTACATAAAATTTATGGGCCCAAAGGAATAGGAATTCTTTATAAAAAAGGGCAAGTGAATATGGAACCAATCATTCATGGAAGTAGTAAAGAAAATAGTTTGCGACCTGGAACTCCTGCAGTACCATTAATTGCTGCGGCATCTAAAGCTGTTCGTCTTGCCGTACAAGATTTAGATCGTCGAGAAACTTTTATACGTAGATTAAATGAAAAGATTGTTAAAGAATTATCTACTTATGATGGAATACTCATCAATCGAACAAAATATTCTATCCCTCATATTTTAAATATTAGTTTATTAAATATTAAATCGGAAACGTTTTTACATGCCATGGAAGAATATGAAATCTATTTAGGAACGAATACAGCTT
The DNA here is from genome assembly GCA_964430695.1 of uncultured Muribaculaceae bacterium. GTDB lineage: Bacteria > Bacillota_I > Bacilli_A > RF39 > UBA660 > MGBC108787. Next base: position 8,502 of record CAYSFO010000017.1, read on the forward strand.
GTGCAAGTGGTGAATTATCAACAAGTGTAATGGCCATTTATAATGACCAAAAAAGAGCTTCATCAACGATACGTATCAGTCTGTCTTACTTAACAACAACGGATGAAATTAATCGCTTCTTAAATTCATTTAAAATCGTATATAACAAATTAAATGCTCTTGTGACAAAATAAGCATTTGTGCTATAATAAGTCCCGAATTTAGGGACTTTTTAAAATAGGAAGGAAGTAAAGGATGGAAAAGTTAATCATAATAAAATATGGAGAATTAACAACAAAAAAGGAAAATATTAACCTTTTTATTAATACATTGAAAGAAAACTGTAAACAAAAATTAAAAGATTTAAATATCACAATAAATTATGATAAGGGAAGAATGTTCATTCATGTATTAGATGACCAATTTGATGAAGTAATGGATAGATTAAAAGAAGTATTTGGGATTCATGAAATTGTCATTGGTTATGCTTTAAATACACTTGAATTAGATACTATAAATGCGCAAATACTAGAATTAATAAAAGATAAAACTTTTAAAACATTTAAAGTTGAAACGAAAAGAAGTAATAAAAAAATAAATAAATCAAGTATCGAAATTAGTAGTGAAATAGGGGCTTTTCTTTTAAAAAATAAAAAAAATATAACCGTAGATGTCCATCAACCAGAATGTACCATTCATGTAGAATTAAGAAATTCAGAAAGTTATATTTATTTTGAAGGAGAAAAAGGACTCGGAGGGTATCCAGTAGGAACCTTAGGAAAAGGAATTTTAATGCTTAGTGGAGGAATTGATTCCCCTGTTGCTGGTTATTTGGCAATGAAAAGAGGAGTAAAAATCGAGTGTCTTTATTTTGAAAGTCCACCACATACAAGTATCGAAGCTAAAAATAAAGTGATTGAACTTGCAAGAATTCTTGCTAAATATAACAACGAAATAAAATTACATATTGTGAACTTTACTGAAATACAAGAAGCTATTTATAAAAATATTCCTCATGAATATCTAATTACCATCATGCGTCGTATGATGTATCGAATTTCAAGTATTATAGCAAGTCGCATCAATGCCAAAATTATTGTAAATGGGGAATCCATTGGACAAGTGGCGAGTCAAACGTTAACGAGTATGAAAGCGATTAATGAAGTTGTAAATCTTCCTGTTATTCGCCCCGTTGCATGTTTTGATAAATTAGAAATCATAGAAATTGCGAAAAAAATAAATACCTATGAAACAAGCATTTTACCTTTTGAAGACTGTTGTACCATTTTTGTCCCAGAACATCCAGTCATTAATCCAGAATCTAAAATCTGTGAAGATTATGAAACACGAATTCCTTATAAAGATTTAATTTACAATGCTGTTAAAAACCACGAAGTAATGAAAATTAATAATAAAAAACAGAAAGAATATGAAGATATTTTGTAATATTTCTTGTGAAGTTAACACTATTTTTATATAATAAATGGCAAGAGGTGGGAATATGAACAAGGTTGAAGAAAGAAATCCATTAGAAAGTTTAAAAGAAGAAATTAGAATATTTAAAAAAAATGAAGAGGCAACTTATGATATGCTAGCTTTATATGAGCTATTACTACAAGATATATATGTTCATAGCTTAATTGGAATCACTTTAACAGAAAAAGTAATACATGATTTAGAAGATCCAGAGGTCACGATTCCTTTTAGAGCGAAATATATTGCAGAATTTTTAAGTCCATTAACTGATAAATTATATGAAATTCTAAGAAAATATGAAAAGATTGAAGAATGTACAACATTATGTAGCGACTTTTGTGCTTCTTATAAAGAAAGGATTGCAGCAAAAGATTTTTCAAGTATATTATATCGAAAAGATTATGATACGTTTAATTTAATGCAACAGTTACTTTCTAGTTCTCCTGCATTTGTTTATAAATTTTTAGTATCTGAGATTTCTTTGCAAACGAGACTAGAAATGTTTGCTTTTGTATTAGGGGCTTATAGTTATAGGAATTTTCGATTCTTTGTAGAAGGTCCAAAACAAGATTATTTATCAAAAGAAGAATATAATAAATATCCAGAAAAAATACAAGAAATATTAGCACTATTTAATAATAATGAATGTAAACTTTGCAAAGTAAAAGATTTAATAAATCATTTATTAAAGGAAGGAGAATATGAAACCATTAGATGTCTACAGAATTATGGTATAGATTTTAATGGATGCTATTGGAATTATTGTTCTGAAAAGGAACCTAATTTAAATAATAAAACAATTTCTACTGTAGGAGCGTTATTTAATTATGAGAGGTCCTTATCATCAATTCAAGTTTTATATGAAGCTGAGAGTTATTTGAAAGTAGATCGTTCTATTAGAGATAATGATGACAAATTAATACTGCATTATTTAAGTTCAAGTGAAATTTGTGATTTTATAAAATGGCCTCATTTTGAAATAACAGAAGAAAAAATAAGGTTTCTTGCTTCTAAAAGAATAGAAGATTTAAAAGCGTGTAGTAATCTTTCCTTAAAGGAAATGAAAGAACAATTTGAAGCAGAAAATAAAGAAATAGCAGAGGCTATTATTCATAAAACCGAAAAGGAAGAAGAATTTGAACAAATGACTGCATATGCGAATTTGTTTATGGAATTAACAGATATAGATAAAGAGATTAATAGATTAGAAGAAGCTGGTTCACAAGAAAGTGGACCATTAAGAGAACGTAAAAATCAGCCATCTGGAGAGCAGGGACAGTAATTTTGTTTTTCTTTAGTAGTGTATTTAAGAAATTAATTTAAAATTGAAGAAAATCCCCAAAAAATAATTGGTAGAGTTAAAAAAATGAATAAGAAATATGTTTATGGGACATATTTTTTTAATCTGTTTTGTAATTTAAAATTGAAAGTTTGTGAAGAATACTATATAATGTATACATACTATAGGGAGTGTTGTTATGAAAACAGAAATTCATAATGCAGAAGTAGCAAATTTTCAAGTGACAATGCATACGAATGAAGAAGAAATTATTAAAGGAAATAGAAGTGTAAATAATTTAAGTGAATTTAATGAATTTTATAAAGAAATCAAAGAAATGCAAGCAAAATTTGACGAACGCTACCAAAAGGCAGAAAGTGAAAAAGATAAACAAGATTTAAATACCTATTTAGCACAAGAACTTGATTATTTAAAATTAATGAATATTCTTTTAGATGCTTTGGAGAATTATCATGATGTTGTTGGGTTAGTAGATGCCAACGAAATACAAAAAGAATGGACAGATATACGTTTAATTATTACTTTTCGTAATATTGAAAGGCAATTAGAAAATATTATGCATCTGTCTAAAGATTCTTCTAATCATTTATATGAAGAGCAACAAAGAAAGTTAGTGGAACAGCGAAAATCCCTAGAACCAAAAGTAGTGTTTTCTCTTCATCGAGTTTTAGGAAAATCGGAAAGAGAATATAATTCGATGGAAGTAGAATCTGTCCATGCTGAAGATAGAAAAAATGATTTTGAAGTAAATGAACTGTTTTATAACACGCTTAATCTAACATCCAAAATTGCTTATTTAGAATTAGTGATTGCCAATATCAAAAAAGCAGAAGGTGTTGTAACCTGTGAAATTAATGGAATAAATATTGTAGAAAGATATGCTGCAAATTATAGGAATTATATAGCACGACTAAATAATTTAAAAGCTCAGTTGGCATTAGAAGAAGCTCAAATCATTTCTACTAATATCGTTATAGATAAGCATATGGTAGAAGATTATATAAATATCTGTACTACTCTTTCTGAAATAGCAAAATCAATCTTAGCTTTAGAAGAGGAAGCAAGGGAAGCAATAAATACAGATAGAGTAATTGCCGTTAATGCTCTTGACGGAAGAAATATGTATATTTTAGGAACGCGTTTTACTTATTTTACAGAAATGCAAGGAAAATATAACTTTTTAATTCAATCCTATGCTTCGTTTGGAAAAAAATATAATTTGACAATGATTCAAGATGAAAAAGAGTATAATCAAACAAAAAAAATGGAATCGATTTTATACAATCGTTATTCATTTTTAATTGGACAAATAGAAAATAATCCTGAGTTAAAAGAGGGAATAAAGAAATTAGGAACGGAATTAGGGAAACTTGTGCAAGCAAGAAAGTTTGTTTTATATTCCAATTTTTATGCTTGGTTTAGATCTTGTAATCTTCCTGAAAATTTAATTGCTGCTTATACAGAAATTTTTGCGAATATTGATGCATTTGTGCAAATGAAGAAATACACAGAAGAAGAAAAGAAAAAGATACTTTCCGATATTCTTTCCATTCTTCAAAAATCTAGTACAAAAGAAATAAAAAGTACATCGCCAATACTTTTATTCGATGAGAAAGAAATTCAGGAAGAAGATGCACTAAGAAAAGAGAAAAAGACAATTCCAGAATTTATGAAGGAACAAATTGCTAAAGTGAAAAGTGTCTTTTATTACCTTCCTAGAGCAAATGCTGTTATTTCGAAAGTAAAAAATAAGAAAAGTTCTAAAAATCGAAATCAAATGCATGCAAATGTAAAGGAAATTTCTCCAAGTATAACCATTGATTTGGCTTTTGCTGTATTTATGATGAAACCATTACCTAGAATTGCTACTAAAAAACAAGAAGTAAAAGTGGAAGAAACTCCTCTTCCATATAATGAGGAGCAAATTTTATCAATAGTAGATAAAATCTATGACCGAGCAAAACAAAGACAAGCAATGCAAAAGATGTCTAACGACAGTGTTTCTTTAACACCAGAGCAAATCATAAATTTTTCTAAAAAGGAAAATGACTTTGTATATAATTACAAGGGGCAAATTGTATATATAAATGCTATGGACCCTGATTGTGAAGCAAAGAAAGCAGCTTTAGTAGCCAATGGAGCAACTTTAGTAGAAAATAAAGAATATAGTGAAAACACTTTAGGAAGGAGTGCTTAATGGAACCAATCGAATTATATGATATTTTAACTTTAGAAAATAATAAGGATTATACTGTTGCTAATATGTTAGAGTATAAAGAAAAAACTTATTTATATTTAATTGAAGTAGATAAAGATGAAGAATTAATTGCAGAGAATCAACTGATTGTTTGTCGAGCAGTAAAAGATGGAGAAGATATCGTTGAAAAAGTGACGAATGAAGAAGAATATAAAGAAGTTGCTAGGTTATTCTTCAATTTATTTAAAAAGCTTGCTGATGAAGAAATAAGTGATAATACAGATAATGCCACTAGTGAAAACTAATGGCTTTTCTTTGATTACAATGATATATATAAGTATAGCACATTTTATAAATTAAAAAGACAAGCAGAAAAAAGATTCAAATTAAATAGAATCTTTTTACTCATTTGTTTTTTCTTGCCAATGTTTTCCTTCGACAATTCGCGTGACCATCATAGAGGATGCTGTGTCTCCCACCACATTTAATAAAGTAGCTGGAGGATCAATAATCGTTGCAATAATTGTTAAGATTGGTAGACTTGCTACCGGGAATCCCATCATCGTAATAATCATCATTTCAGAGATAGTACCACCACCTATTGGTACAGCACTTACCAGTAAATTAGCAATTGCTGAAGTAACAATAATCTTACTAATGGCGTCGATGCTATAAATATCAATTCCAAATAAATAGGCCAAGAACATGATTTTAAATACACTTCCGATAATAGAGCCATCTTTATGAAATGAAGTTCCAAGAGGAATCGTTGCTTCAGCAATATCATTTGGAACCCCCATCTTTTTTGCACATTTCACGTTGATAGGAATCGATGCAGCAGAAGAACAAGTAGATATAGAAGTGGCGGTTGCAGGAAGGACATGTCTCCAAAAAGATTTGAATCCTTTTTTACCACCAGCTAAGAGAGCATAGAAACTATATATAATAAAATAAAATAAAATAGCAACAACTGTATAAATTACAAAAGTTTTTACATAGCCAACAGCAATTTCATTTCCAAATGTTCCAATTAAAGAAGCAAAATAACATCCAAGTCCAATTGGGGCGTATAAAAATGCCATATCAACGAGTTTTAATACAACTTCATTTGCTGCATTTAAAAAACGCTCGAATTCTGCTCCTTTTTTACCAACTTTATTGATAGCAATACCAACAAAAATAGAAAATAGTACTAAAGCAATTAAGTTATCACGAGAAAGAATTTTATAAAAATCATTTGTGCTAATTGCTTCTACAGTGCGTGATAAAATGTTGAGTTCGATTTTGGTGTCTCCTGATTCGCTCATCTCATTCATAATGGTACTATAAGAATCTTGATTGACTAACTTAAAGGAATAAGTAGTAATTAAACCTACAATAAGAGCAATAATAGAGGTAAAGATAAATACACCTACAATCGTTCTTAAAAGACGCCCAAGCCTTTTTGGTTGCTTTATTTTAGCAATCGATGTGGAAAGTGTTAAAAATACCAGTGGTACGATTAAGATGAACATCATATTCATAAATAACTCTCCAAATGGATTTAGAATGGTTGCTTTCTCTTTTAAAATCATACCTACAATTCCACCAATTACAAGTGATGAAAGCAAAATTATAGTTTGCTTATAATTTTTCCATATTTTTTTCATAAACACTCCTTTTGTTATTATCATATTCGATTGCAACTTAGAATAGTAGTAAATAAAGCATTTCCGCTAAAAATAAAAGAAGAAATATAAGAAAAAATTATAATTATGATAAATTGTTTATAAATGGTTATATATGAAATAATATAGTATATGCTATATAATGGTTATATTGAAAATATATAAATAATATTATGTATTATATAAAATAACTTGACATATTATATAAAAAAAAGTATTATTTTGACTAGAAAAGAGGTGTCATAATGGAAAATTTAACAACAGCTATTAGCGTGCAAGTCGATAGTCACGATAAAGAAGTGGCAAGTAGTATATTAAAAAGTTTAGGTTTAAATATGAGTACATACGTAAATATGGCGATAAAACAACTAATAAATAAAGACGGAGTGCCCTTTGAAGTAGTAAATCCTAAACCTAGTAAAGAATTGTTAGAAGCATTACAAGAGGGAGAAGATATACTACATGGAAACATACAAGCGAAAAAATACCACAGTGTTAAAGAACTAATTGGAGATTTAGAAAATGAAATTTAATTTTGATAATGCAAAATATGATATACAAATTACTTCAAAATTTAAAAGCAATTATAAAAGAGTAAAAAAACAAGGAAAAGATATAAATCAATTAATTAGTGTATTAGAGACTCAAGCAAATGGAGAAGAACTAGAAGAAAAATATAAAAATCATAAACTAATAAACGATAAAATTTATAAAGACTGCAACGAGTGTCACATTACACCAGACTGGCTATTGGTATATAAAATACAAGATAATGAATTAATTTTGTTGCTTTTAGCAACTGGTAGTCACAGCGAATTATTTAGTAAATAGGAAATGCAAAATCCTATTTTTTTATCTTATAGGAAGGTATAATTTAGAGGCATCACAAAATGAAATTATAAAATTATTTCCAGAAAAATTAATTAAAGAATTTGGAAGTGACTATAGTGTCCCAAACTTAAAGAAAATGAAGAAATTTATCAAATATTTCAAACTGGTTCCACACTGTGTAACCAGCTAAGTTGGAGTCATAATCGTTTAATAATGAATATAAAAGAGGAAACAAAAAGCAGAGTATGAAATTAATAAATTTTAAAAATTGTTTTATTAACTGTCTCCTTATAGCATGTTTATGCATCATTTATTATATATACCCAATTTGTCATTTTTTGACAAAACTTCACGATTTTTTATAGACTTTTTACAGATTTGTGTTATAATAGCATGAAGTTCATGAAATTCATTATAATTTTTACAGTTAAGGGTATTAATTATTAGAATTTTAATGGAGGGGGAAAAGGTTATGCATACTGATAGTGTGATATTGCGCGAAGGGTTAAATTCAAATATTACCATACATAGAGCACTTTATTTTCAGATAAAGCGTATTTTTGATGTATTGATTGGTTTATTTGGCATATTGATGATGCTTCCAATTGCTTTTATCATTAAAATCGTCTATGTTTTAAATAAAGATTATAACAGTGTTTTCTTTAAACAAGAACGTATTGGAAAAAATGGTAGAATATTCTCTATGTATAAGTTTAGAACTATGATTCCTGATGCGGATAATATGTTAAAAGATTTGATGGAAAATAATCCTGATTTTAGAAAAGAATATTCTATAAACAAAAAAGTAAAAAATGACCCAAGAGTAACAAAAATAGGTAAATTATTAAGAAAAACTTCTTTAGATGAAGTTCCTCAATTCATTAATGTTTTATTAGGGGATATGAGTTTAGTAGGGAACAGACCTTATTTGCCTCGTGAAAAACAAGATATGGGGACATATTATAAGTTTATTATTACTACCAAACCTGGTATTACAGGTTTATGGCAAACAAGTGGAAGAAGTAAAACAACATTCCAAGAGCGTTTAATTATTGAAAAAAGATATAGTATGGCACATGGTTTAAAAACAGATATAGGAATTGTATTTAAAACCGTTTTACAAGTTTTAAAAAAAGAAGGCGCTGAATAGGAAAGAAATTCAAAATATTACTTTAAATTTTGAATTCTTTTTTTGACTAAATTTCTATATTGACATTTTTTGACAATTATTTTGTAAAATTCGTGTTGTACTAGTAGTCAACTTTACAAATCTATATTATAATTTTTACATAAAGAGGTGTTAAGTACTCTTGAATGGAGGAATTGTTTATGGATATGCAAAGTGTGATATTAAGTGAAAAGGTCATAGTAAGTTTAGGAATTCAAAAAAATTTATATGCTTTCTTTAAAAGAATGTTTGACATAATAGTAGGTTTGATTGGAGTATTATTTATAATTCCTCTTGCTTTTATTATAAAAGTACTTTCTGTAGCAAATAAAGATTATCATAGTATTTTCTTTAAACAAGAAAGAATTGGAAAAGATGGGAATTTATTTACCATGTATAAATTTAGAACTATGGTTCCTAATGCAGATAAAATGTTAGTTGATTTAATGAAAAATGATCCTAAATTTAGGGAAGAATATTCTGTAAACAAAAAAGTGAAAAACGATCCACGTATTACGAAGATAGGAAAAATTTTAAGAAAAGCTTCTTTAGATGAAGTTCCTCAATTCATTAATGTTTTATTAGGAGATATGAGTTTAGTAGGGAATCGACCTTACTTACCTCGTGAAAAACAAGATATGGGAGCTTATTATAAACATATCATTACTTCTAAACCTGGTATTACAGGCTTATGGCAAACAAGCGGAAGAAGCAATACAACTTTTCAAGAACGTTTAATGATTGAAAAAAGATATAATTTAATTTATGGAATGAGATTAGATTTAAAAATAATCTTTAAAACGATTTTACTTGTTCTTAATAAGGATGGGGCAGAATAAAGAGAGGAGATTGTAATAATCTCTTTTTTTGTGTGTTCGCATATAGCAAATTTTAAACGCAAATATAAAAAGTTAAAGTTTCACTACCAAAGATAGAATAAAAATGTTAAAATAAAAATATGTACGGTGACAATCATCGAAATATATGCCTGTGAAGAAGAAAGGATTCTTTGCTTTAATATTTTAAATAGTAGCCAACTATTGATTAAGGTGGTAATATACCTCATAATTAATCATTAGAAGGAAAAGAAAGTGTGACATATAGTATGAAAAAATCAGATGTAAATATATTAAATCCTTCTGCTCAAAAAATAAAGAGGAAAATGTTATTATATGCGAATTATTTTTATCCTGAACTTGCAGCAACTGCACAGATTTTAACGGAATTATGTCAGGGATTAAAAGAATATTATGATATCACTGTTATATGTTCTATTCCTTGCTATACAGGTGTAATTGATGATAAATATAAAAAGAAAAAATATTATTATGAAGAATTAGATGGAATTAAAATCATCCGTGTTCGAGTGAAAGATTTTAATAAAAAAAGCAAAAGAAGCAGAGTTTTTCATATTCTAAGTTATTTTTTTAATTCGATTACGGCAACTTTTAAAGTCGGAAAGCAAGATATTGTCTATGCATTGTCACAGCCACCTATTCTTGGTGGGATTTTAGGAAATATCGGTAGATTGATTACAAAAGGAAAACTGATTTATAATATTCAAGATTTTAATCCAGAGCAAATTATGGCTATCAATTATTCTAAAAATAAATTGATTTTAAAATTGATGATGTTTCTTGATAAACACACTTGTAAAAAATCGAGCCTAGTGATTACGGTTGGAAAAGATATGCAAAAAACACTTGAGCAAAGATTTAAAAATAAAGAAGTGCCAAATAATGTAGTTATTAACAATTGGATGAACGAAAAAGAAGTTTATCCATTGAAGAAACAAGTTAAAAAAGTTATAGAATTTAGAAAAAAATACGATCTAGAAGATAAATTTGTTATCATGTATTCAGGGAATATTGGTCTTTTTTATGATTTAGAAAACATCATGCATATTATAAAAAAGTTTAAGGATGAAAAAAATATTGCTTTTGCTTTTGTTGGAGAAGGTACAATAAAAGATAGTTTAATTCATATTTGTATCAAAAATGATATAAAGAATGTAACATTTATTCCCTATCAAGCAAAAGAAGATTTGATTTATAGTTTGAATAGTGCTGATGTTCATTTAGTTACAAATGCAAAAGGAATTAAGGGAGTATCTGTTCCCAGTAAGATTTATGGATGCTTAGCAACAAATGTACCTATATTAGGTATTTTTGAAAAGGGAACAGAAGCTTGGAACATTGTGGAGAAATCTAATTGTGGTATTTTAGCTGAAACAGGTAATTATAAGGAAATAGAAGAAAAACTAAGAATGATTATTAATAAAAAATATGAATTTGTAAAAGAACATCAAACAGGAAGAAAATATTTAGAAGATAATTTTACTAAAGATAAATCTATTGAAAAATATCATAATGAAATCGAAAAGCAAGTAAGGAGATAAAATGAAGATTAAATTAAATTTTGATAAGATATTCTTGTTTGTGATAGCAATGTTAGCACTTTATGGTTATTTTTTTCGAAAAAGTGCAAATTTAGTAGCGCTATCAGTTATGGTCCTTAATATTTTTTCTATAATTAAATATCGAAAAAATATTATATTATTAGTTGCATTTTTATGGATGTTTTATTGTGATTATAGTGTTATTTTTGCAAAATATTTTTATAACATTACAGCATTTAAAGTTATGTATGGGCAATTAAAATTTGATGATACAATGTTAAAAAGTATTTTTATTTTATTTGTTTTTCATTATATAGTTTTGTTTATTTTAAATATTAAATCTAAAGTGAAAAAAAATGATGAAACTTTTGATTATATAATGACAACAAAAAAAATAAAAGATAAATATATTAATATGATATGTTATCTTTTGTTATTTGCTATTATATTTGTAATTATTAATAATTTATTTATTCATATTATTACAATTAGAGATACAATATTAGAGTATATTTTTATTCCTATATTATTATGTTGTTTTTATGGAAGAAATAATTATAAATTACGAAATATTTTGTTTATAATTGTAATGATTTATTCTTTTGAAATGGTTCGATTAGGTGCAAGAGTAAGCATAATAGAGCCATTAATTGCTGTTGTTATGCTTTTATTATCTAAATTATTAACCGTTAAGAGGGTTATTTTAGGATTTTTTTTGGGAATATATGTATTTACAGCAGCTGGACTTTATGGAGATAACTTGGCGAATTCTAGTAATAAGTACGATTACAGTAACATTAAATTTGTTGTTTCTTTAATGAATGAAAGGAAATTCACTTTAGATACCTCTTATTCTTCTTATTGGACTGGCTTAACCTTTATAGAAAGTATGCAGTATGTTTCTAAAGAAGATAGACTAAAAAATTTTATTGATTATAGTATCAAGTATACATTTTTTGGGTCTAATTCTAACTATAGAAATTTACCATCTATTTCAAGGAACTATTACGTTCATTGTAATGGTGGTTATATTACTAGTTATTTTTATTATTGGCTAGGTTTTTTAGGAATATTTATTATTAGTTTGTATATAGGAGTATTATTTCGTAAAATAAATAAGTTAGATCATAATAGTAATGACTATATTAAAATAATTTCAATTTATATTATTTCAACGATTCCACGTTGGTATTTATATAATCCAACTCCTTTATTAAGAGGAATTCTTATTACTTCCATTTTATATTTTATTACGAGTAAATTTTCTCTTGAAAGGAGTAATCAAAATGAAAGTAATTCAAATTAATACTTTTTTTAATAAATCAACTGGTAATATAATGATGAGTATACATAATAGATTAAAAAAAATTGGAGTGGAATCTTATGTTGTTTGGGGAAGAGGAATATTATCTAAGAACGATTTTGAAATTTTTATGAATGATAAACTAGGGGTATTTTATCACGGAATATATACTAGATTGACTGATAAAACAGGTTTTGCATCTAAAATTGCAACAAAAAAGTTATTAAAAAGACTGCGTAAAATAAAACCTGATATTATTCATTTACATAATATACATGGTTATTTTATAAACATTGAAATGCTTTTTAATTATATAAGAAAAAATCATATTAAAGTAATATGGACACTTCATGATTGCTGGGCTTTTACGGGACACTGTTCTCATTTTGAATATGTGCATTGTGAAAAATGGAAAACAAAATGTGAAAATTGTCCCTTAATAAACAAATATCCAAAGAGTTTTAGTGATAATTCAAAATGGAATTATGAGACTAAAAAAAGGCTATTTACTGGTTTGGATTTAACAATTGTAACACCGAGTAAATGGCTGGCTAATTTAGTAAAACAATCTTTTTTGAAAGAATATGAAAATTTGATTATTCCTAATGGCATAGATACATCTATTTTTAAACCGATTAAAAGTGACTTTAGGAAAAGATATAATTTAGAAGATAAAAAAATCATTTTGGGAGTAGCAAGTGAATGGACAAAAGAAAAAGGATATGATGATTTTTTAGAGTTATCAGAAATTTTAGATAGAGAAACAGTAATAGTTCTCGTAGGTTTAAATAAAAAGCAATTGAAAGTTATTCCTGAAAATATAATTGGTATAGAAAGAACAGAAAATGCCAAGCAATTAGCTGAAATTTATACAGCAGCAGATATATTTTTTAATCCAACTTATGCAGATAATTATCCAACAACAAATTTGGAAGCTTTGGCTTGTGGTACACCAGTTGTAACATATAATACAGGAGGAAGTCCAGAGACTATTTATGATAATTGTGGCTTTGTTGTTAGTAAAAATGATTATTTTAGCAATTATAGTAAATATTTTAAAAAGCAAAAATGTTTTTCTAAAGTAAAAACGATAGAAGAAATGATAAATGATTATTGGAATTTATATAGGAGAGGAAATAAATTATGAAGATATTACATATTTGTTTGTGTGGTCCTATGACAGACGGATTTACATATCAGGAGAATTTATTAACAAAATATCATAAAAAAATGGGTCATGACGTATATGTAATCACATCTTGTTGGTATTATAATGATTATGGGGAAATTGAAAAAACTTTTCCATCAGAGTATGTTAATAGGGATAATGTTAAGATTATTAGATTAGATTGTAAACAGAAGTTTTCTTCTAAATTTAAGGTTTTTAAGAAATTATATGATAATATTGAAAATATTAATCCAGATATTCTATTTATTCATGGAGTTCAATTTGTTGATATCAAAGTAATAGTTAAATATTTAAAACATCATAATATAAAAGTGTTTGCAGATAATCATAATGACTATTTAAATAGTGCTACTAATTTTTTGTCCAAGTGGATTTTACATAAAATTATTTGGAAATATTATTCCAATTTATTAATTCCATATGTAAAAAAATTCTATGGAGTATTACCTTCAAGAGTAGATTTTTTGAACGAATTATATAAGATTCCAAAAGAAAAATGTGAATTATTAATTATGGGCGCCGATGATGAATATGTTGATAAATATGTAGATACCAAAAAAATTAGGAAAGAGTTTAATATTTCAGATAAAACTTTTGTTTTAGTAACAGGGGGAAAAATAGATAAAAATAAGTTAGAAACATTAACTCTTATGAAAATTGTAAAAGATTTTAATTTAGATGTTAAACTATTTATTTTTGGTTCTATAGCTTCAGAACTAAAAACAGAGTTTTTGGATTTATGTGACAATGATAAAGTTAATTATTTGGGGTGGGCGGACCAAGATAGTTCTTATAAATATTTTGCAATGGCCGATTTAGTGATTTTTCCAGGACGACATTCTGTTTATTGGGAACAAGTAGTAGCACAAGGAAAACCAATTATTTGCAAAAATCTTCATGGTTATAATCACATTGATATTGGTGGAAATGTCGTTTTTGTAAATAATAAAAATTTGTCTGAAGTATTATTAAATATTATACAAAATAAAAAGATTTTTGAAACGATAAAAAAAGCTTCTCTAGGAGAAAATAGAAAGAAGTTTTTATATTCAAAAATAGCAGAAGATTCAATAAAATAAGGGGAATTTATTATGAGTAATTTAAAAAAGAATATTTCTTTACAAACTTTATATCAAATTATAATAACTATTACACCTTTGATTACCTCTCCCTATTTATCAAGAGTTTTAGGAGCAGATGGATTAGGGATTTATTCCTTTACATATTCTTTAATTAGTTATTTCGTTTTATTTTCAATGCTAGGATTTGTAAATTATGGAACAAGAACTATAGCTATGTGTAAAAATATGGAAGAAGAAAAGAGAAGTTTTTTTGAAATATATTATTTACAACTGTTTTGCAGTTTATTTTCCTTGATTGTATTTTTTATATTTAATTTATTTATTTTTGCTTTTAAAAAATATATGCTTATTCATTCATTGTTGATTTTATCGTGTTGCTTCGATGTATCTTGGTATTTTTTTGGCAAACAAGAATTTAAAACTACGGTAGTTAGAAATATTATTATAAAAGCTTTAACAATTATTATGATATTAACGTTAGTAAAAGATGTGTCTGATTTATGGATATATATATTAATTATGTCTTTGAGTAATTTTATGAGTAGCTTTATTTTATGGAGTATACTTTTAAAAAATTTAAAATTTCAAAGAATAAATATAAAAAATAGTTTAAAACATTTTAAAGCAGTATTTATATTATTTATACCAATTTTGGCTATGAGTATTTATCATATAATGGATAAAACTATGTTGGGAATGTATAGCGATTCAGCACAAAGTGGTTATTATTATAATATAGACAAGCTAATAAGTATACCATTAGGTATACTTGTAGGGATAGGCTCTGTAATGTTACCAAGAATTTCGTCTATGATGTCCAATAATATTGATTTAGCAAAGAAGTCTATAAAAAAATCTTTAAAATGGATTACTTGTATCAGTATAGCAATGGCTTTTGGGTTATCAGCTATTGCTTCGGATTTTATACCAATTTTTTTTGGAAATGAATTTGTAAAATGTATTAATTTGGTTTATTTATTTTCTGCAGTTATTATTTTTAAAACTATTTCTGATATCTTTAGAACACAATATTTGATTCCATTTAAAAAAGAAAATATATTTATAAAATGTGTTTTGATTGGTGCTCTTATAAATCTATTTATTAATTATATGCTAATAAATTATTTTCACTTAGGTGCCATTGGTGCCATAATTGCTACATTAATTACTGAGTTTCTCGTATTTATTTTGCAATATATTTTTATAAATAAAGAATTTCCAGTAACTAAATCTATACTTTCCATATTTCCGTTTTTAATTTTTGGTTTTATTATGTTTTTGGTTGTAAAATTAATATCTTTAATCCGTTTTAATATATTTATTAAATTATTTATAGAAATTTTTGTGGGAATAGTTGTTTATTTATGTTTATGTGGAATATTTTATTTTAAAGAAATTGAAACTTTTATTAGGAGAAAAGGTTAAAAATCGCAAAAAATTCAAACCATTAAAATTTTTAAAACTTAATTAAAGCAATAAAATCTATAAAATAATAATTGTTCTTTGAGATAATAATTTATTATAAAGAGCTTTAGTTATTTTAATTATAATATGTACCTTTCGAGAACTGAAAGGACGAAGAAAGGAATGTTGTAAAAAATGAAAATTGCATTTATTATTACAGCTTATATGGATCCAAATCAGTTAGGAAGACTAATAACTAATTTACAAAATGAAAATTTCTATTTTTATATTCATATTGATAAAAAAGTTAATATAAAACCTTTTAAAGACAAATGTATTAATTTAAAAAACGTAAACTTTATAGAAAAAAGATTTTTTATCAATTGGGGAGGATATTCTCAAGTTCGTTCTATTTTAGAATTAATTAAAAATGCTTTAGATTCTAGTATCAAGTATGATAGAATTATCCATATTACAGGATGTGATTATCCATTATTAAGTGTTGATAAAATTATTGAAGAATTTAAAAAGAATGCTAACAAAAATTATATGATTGGATATAATATTACAGATTTACCTGAAAAGAATCAAAAAAAGAAAGTGAAGAGATATTGGTATTTTGATATAAATGTAAAAAATATCATATTAAAGAAATATATTATAAAATTATTAAACACTATATTTTTTCTTCTTCCCATTCGAAAAAAAGATTCATGTAATGGTAAAAGAATTTACTTTTCATCAGATTATTGGGCATTAACTTATGATTGCGTCTATGAATTATATAATGAATATATTAAAGACTTTAAAATTCAAAAGTATTTTAAACATGCTTTTGCTCCTAGTGAGCTTTTTATGTCAACTATGCTTTTTAATTCAAAATATAAAAAGACTGCTGAATTATATTCGAAACAAAATTATAATGGACTAAGTACTTTATCAAAATTGCATTATATTGTTTACACTGATAAAATTAAAATTTTAGATGAAAGGGATTATGATCAATTAATTTGTTGTAATAAAATTTTTGCAAGAAAATTTTATACAGGAACATCTGATACCTTAATAGAAATGTTGGATAGAAATAAGATAAAAAATTGAAAATAATTTTATATGTTATGAGTTTTGCCATTTTGATACAGGGTTTTATTTATATATTTATATGCTAGAAAGATGTCCTAGTTTTTCTTGTCTTCAAGAGTTACATATGTTACCATGAAGTTGTTCAATAGGAAATTAAATTATTAAGATGAAAGCAATTAAGTAAAGAAAAAGCGTTCTAAAAAAGATAGTTAATGATAAATTTTATTAAATAACATTTTTAAATATATAATAAAAAATAAAAACATATGGAGGCGTCTTATGAAAAAGAGTAAAAAAGAGGTAGTCTTATTTCTCGTAGAAATTCTATTAACCATACTATATTTAATGAGTTTTTCTATATTTGCTTTTTACATTTTAAAGTTAAATATTATTCCAACAAAATATTTAATTGGTGGGTTTACCTGTTTTTTGCTTTTTCTCCTTATTTTACTTTGGTTTCTATTTAATAAAAAGAGAAAGATTTTAAAAGGTATTGCGGCTATTTTAATTGTGATAACATCTGGAGTATTTATTTTCGGAACATCCTATCTTTCTAGTACCTATACATTTTTTAAAAATACAAAAAAAGAGTATGATACGTTAACATATTCCGTTTTGGTATTAAATGATTCTAGTTATAATACGCTAGAGAATTTAAAAAACAAAAAAATTCTTTATTTAAATAATGAATATAAAGAGGAAATAAAAAAAGAATTAGTAAATAAAATTTCTTATGAAGAAATTTTAAGTGAGGGATTTGGCAGTGTTCCAAGTAAGTTATTAAGTCATAAAGTCGATGCCATTGTTTTGGAAGAAAGTTTTATCACACTTGCTTATAAAGAAATCAATCAATTTAAAGAAAGTACAAAAGTAATTTATACCTTTGCGATAGAAGTAAAAGCTTATGAGGAAAATAAGGAAGAAGAGAATCCTATCTTAGGAAATACAGAAGAACCAGAAGAAAGACCTGCGGAAACTCCTGCTACTAAAACTCCAAATTCATTTATTTTATATATCAGCGGCATTGATCAATATGGAAATGTAAATAGTGTTTCAGGACTTAGTGATGTAAACCAAATAGTTGTTGTGAATTTAGATACAAATCATATTTTACTCGTAAATACACCAAGAGATTATTATATCCAATTAGCAGGAACTATAGGCTATAAGGATAAACTTACACATGCAGGTGTATATGGAATTAAAATGAGTATAAAGACACTTGAGAATTTTTATAATATTCGGATGAATTATTATGTTCGAGTCAATTTTAATACTTTAATTCAAATGGTCGATGTCATAGGGGGAGTTGATATTAATTCAGATACCGCCTTTACAGCTCATACCAATGCAAGCGTCTATGTAACACAAGGCTGGAATCATTTTAATGGAACGCAAGCGCTAGCGTATGCAAGGGAAAGATATGCTTATGCTGGAGGAGATCGTCATCGTGGAGAAAATCAACAACAAGTAATCACCGCTATATTTAAAAAATTAACTACTTCAAGTGTTTTAATTAGTAAATATAATAGTATTCTAAATACTTTAAGTGGCAGTTTCCAAACGAATATGCCTATGAATAAGATTTCTTCTTTAATCAAATATCAATTAGATAAAATGCCACAATGGAATATAGAGAGTATTTCTGTGACAGGAAGTGATTCTGAAAATTATACCTATAGTATGGGGGAAGAGTATTGGCTTTATGTTATGGAACCGGATATGGCAAGTGTAAATAATGCCAAACAAAGAATTAGGAGCGTTTTAAATGAAAGTTAGAAGAATAACTTTACTTGTTTTGGTTTTTCTTTGCTTAGGAACAATCTTTCTTTTCTCAAGTCAACAAGGAGAGGAAAGTGAAAGTTTAAGTGATCAAGTTACAACAAAAATTATTACGTTTGTAAGCCAAATGACACATAAAGAAGTAAATGAAAAAGAGACGAGAAACTTAGTAAGAGAAGTAAGAACCTTTATGCGTAAAACGGCCCATTTTACAATTTATTTGTTATTAGGGTTATTCATGTATGGGGTTCTTAGAACGTATCATATAAAATATCCGCTTCTTTATAGTCTTGTATTTTGTTTTTTATACGCTTGTACAGATGAAATACATCAATTATTTATAGAGGATAGAACGGGAAGAATCTTCGATATATTTGTGGATACAAGTGGTTCTTTTCTTGGAAGTATAATAAGTCATAGTATTTATAAATTATTTAGAAAAATAAAAGAAATAGGCGGATAATAAAAAATCAGCAACGTAATAATGTTGTTGATTTTTCTAATTTATTTTTCTTCTTTGTTTAAATCTTGTTTTAATTTTTCAATTTCGCTCATAGAAAGTTCTGTAAATTTTTGTATCTTTTCAAGGGCTTCATCCGCAGCAAGCATTTTTTTAGCCATTTCAATTGCTTTTTCTTTTGCACCTTCAGAGATACCCGCTTCATAAGAACCTTCTCTTATCGCTTCTAATTGTTGCCTATGGGCTTCTTCTAAATCATAGTATCCTGAAAATTCTGGATCTGTACTCAATTCTCTTACTGTTCTTATTGCTGCCATGTATTTTTCATCTCCTTTAAATTCATCCTCTAACTCTTTGACTGTTGTTTCTTGTTTTAGAAAATGAGCAAACTTTTTAA
>CAYSFO010000018.1:0-26041 GCA_964430695.1 uncultured Muribaculaceae bacterium
ATACATTTTTTTATATCTTCTATTGAAAAATGGTCATAATGATTATGTGTTATAAAAATAATATCTGCATCATTGAATTCCTCTTTAATATTATATGGATCTATATATATTACTTTATTACCTAATATTTTTATTGCACTATGCCCCAACCATTTTATATTACCTATCATACTATTTTCCCTCCTTGTATTTATTTTCCTTTTTTATTAATTTGACTCTAATATTATAAATCATCAACCAGAACACATTTAATACCTAATTCACTGACATCTTTTATATGTACAACCTTGTCATCTATAAAAATTATCTCGTTTTTATTATAATTATTTTTATTCATTATTTCCCTTATTACTTCAGATTTTTTATGATCACCTGAAATAAATATATAATTTTCTTTATGAATCATTGGATAGTGTAACTTTAACCATTCATTTTTTTGTTCAATTTCTCTATTTGATTCTATAGTTCCTACAACATAAATTTTCTTATAATTTATTGAATTAACAAAATCAAATATTTTTTTATTTGGGTATAAATTTCTAAAGTCAAATTCATATAATAATTCTTTTAATGTTAATTTTTTATTAGGTAATTCTGATAGTGTTCCTTCATAATCAAATACATAAATATCATAATTTTTTAAATGATTCATTTTTTCTCCTCACTAAATATAATTTATATTAATCAAATTTATACTCAAAAATCGGCTCATTAATTGTTATTTTTTTATTATCATAGTCAACAACTGCTTCTGTTCCATATGGTAAGATGCATCTAGGCACGGAATGCCCAAAGTTCACGTTATATAAAATAGGTGTAGTTAAATCAGAGAACACTTTTTTATAAACTTCTTTATATTCTTCATAATATTTCTCATCGATAGGTTTTCCAATAATAATACCTCTTACTAAATGAAAAATATCTCTATTTTTAAATTCAATTAACATAGTTTCTAACTTTTCTGGTGTAGGACATTCTTCTGAAGTTTCCAAAAATAATATTTTTTCTTTCCATTCTTCCTCTGTTGGAAATATTTGGTATTTTTCATAAATACTTGCTTCCTCAGAAAATCTAGATCCAGTAAAAGCTTCATAAATACTCTCTATACAACCACCATATAATTTTCCTGTAACTATTCCGCTACCATTTAAAGTTTCAAAACCATGAGCTTCTTTATAAGAAATTCTAGGTTTTCCTACTTCTGTTTCATCATATGTTTCTCTATCACTATACCAGATAGGACTCGATTTTATTTCAAAGTAATCTTCTTGCAAAAAGAATTTTTCAAAATATTCTTTTGTGTACGGTAACATTTCCTTATCTAGTTCAGCCAAATCAACGAGTAAACAAGGTCCATAAAACGTTCCTAAGCCTAATTTATGTAACATTAAATGATTATTTGTTGTATCAGAAAATCCAGTAAAAATCTTTGGATGTCTTTTTACGGCTTCTATGAATTCTTCATCTTCCATTAAATAGGGAATTAATTTATAAGTATCTACTCCACCAATCGCATTTATAATCCCCTTAATACTATCATCTAAAAAAGCTTGTTTTAAATCTGCTGCACGTGCCTCTGGATGTTTTTCTAAATAATCCATGTCTTTTAAAGCATTAGGCATAAAAACCGGTTCTAAACCATATTCTTTTAATCTTTTAATTCCAATCTCTAATTCATGTTTACAAAAAGGCATCCCTAGTAACCCTCTCGATAGACTAACAATTGCTACCCTATCTCCTTTTTTCAATGATTTTGGTTTTATCATAAATACATCTCCTTGTCTTTTTTTCTTATTATTTATTATAACATGCATATATACTATTAGGGAGGATTGCAAATGCAAAAAATTAAAAAATTTGAAATTATAAGTACTATTTTTATAATGATTTTAGGAACACTCTTACACTTTTTATTTGAATGGTCCCATTATAATCCATTTATAGGTTCTTTCAGTGCAGTAAATGAAAGTACATGGGAACACTTAAAAATATTATTCTTTCCTATGCTAATCACTACAGGAATTGGTTATTTTTATTCAAAAAATACAACTTCTAATTACTTATGGTCTAAAACGATAGGAATACTTATCGCAATGGCATTTATCGTAGTTTTTTTCTATACCTCTACAGGTATTATTGGAAAAAATTCAGCTATTTTAAATATTAGTAGCTTTTATATAGCAGTCATTCTAGGAGAATATATTGCCTATAAAAAAATAAATACTTATAATAAAAATAATAATTACATGGCTAGTATTCTTCTATTTCTACTAAGTTCTTCTTTTATACTTTTCACCTTTTATCCACCTCATATTGGGCTATTTCAAGATCCATTAACATACAAATATGGAATTATTGAGGAATAACTTTTACAATATTATGTCGAACTTATTATTTTCTACTTTCTAATCCATATAATAACCACTTGTGTTATCAATAAGTAGCGCTTACTTTCATTTTTTAGTAATACTTTAATTAATTGTTATAATACTTCAATTAATATAAAAAAAGCGCTAGCCCAACTATTGAAATATAGTGGCATAGCGTTTACCCAACGTAAGCGTTATCTATATTGATAACACCTTACATTTTTATTCTACACAACTTTGTATTTAAATACAACGATTTTTTGAATTATTTTTAACGTGCTTGTTTTTTAATTAATTTCGCATGAAGAACAATTTTAATATCATCATTTAAACAGGTAGATAAGGTTAATAATTTATCATTAGTATTTACTTGTGTATTAAAATTATAAACACTTCTACTCAAAATTGTATCAATAAATTTTTGATGATTTTCCTCTGTTCCAAAATTTGTAGTCAAATAATAAGTTTCTGTCGGAATGGTATATACGGAAATCACTTGCCATAAAGAATCAACCTCTGGAGTAGAAATATTAATTACATGGTTACTATTATTCTCATACCACTCTTTTTTAACAGCATTTTTTAAAGATCCAAACATTGTATTATTTTTTCTTCCATGAGCATAGATTACTGTATTATGCTTTAGATTATTTATATCATTTCGATAATCTAAATAAACCCATCCTCCACCATTTTTGCTCTTATCAAAAGCATGATTCAAATAAAAATCATTATTATCCGTTTGAACAACTGGATAATTAATATTCGTATTATTAACTTTAATAAATCCTACTGTATCACTATTCTTTTCTATTAGTTCTTTAAAATCTACACTAATTAAAGGTAATTTAACATAATCCCAATAAGGATCAGATTTATTCTCATCACTAGGTTGGTTGACTAGTTCATCTTCTTCACCAGCTGTAATCTCCTCAACAGGAGTAGTACGGACAATTTCCTCTACTAAATTATTTGTTGCTTTATTATCTTTAAACCATGTATATATTCCGAACCCAGATAATAAAACAATTATTAATGAGCCAACAAGAATTAATGACCATGCGCTTTTTTTCAATTTCCTTTTCTTGTGTGGTTCTTTACTATTAATTTCATTTTTATGTTTATTTTTTTTTAACATTATAAAACACTCCCCATAAAATTATCTTACTTGTTTTTTAATTAATTTAGCATGAACAACAATCTTAACATCATCATTTAAACAAGTAGATAATGTTAATATTTTATCATTTAAATCAACTTTAGTTTTAAAATCATACATACTTCTACTAGTAATAATATTAATAAATTTTTGATGTGATTCATCAGTACCAAAATTAGAAGTTAAATAATAAGTCTCTGTTGGAATCGTATATACAGAAAATATTTGCCATAAAGTATTTTCCTGAGGAGTAGATATATTAATAACGGTATTATCATTATTTTCATACCATTCCTTTTTTATAAAATTCCTTAAAGCACCAAACATTCTTCCAGTAGTTCCACCATGAGCATAAATAATTGTATTATGTTTTAAATCGTGAAATCTATCTCTATAATCTGCGAAAACCCATCCACTACCATTTCTTTTCTTTTCAAAATCACGAGTTAAATAATAATCATTGTCTGCATGTTGTACGACAGGATAATCAATAATGGTATTGCTAACTTTAATATACGCTACCGTTTCATTATTTGTACTTAATAAATTAGTAAAATCAACATTTATTAAAGGCATGGTAACAAAACGCCAGTAAGAATCTTCTGTATCATTAAAATCAGGAGGATTCACCATTTCTTCTCCTTCATTTAAAGCAGAATCTATTGGTGGTTCAACTTCCGTTACAACTCCTTCAAAATTTTCCATAATTTTATCCGTTTCTTTATTATCTTTATGCCATTTAAATATCTTATAACCTGAAAAAGAAATAATTCCAACCAAAACAACAACCAAAAGAATAAAAGCTCTTTGATTCATTTTCAATTTTCCTTTTAGGCTAGTAAATTTATCTACTATTTTTTTATTCAATTTCATAAAAAACCAAATCCTTTACCACATACAAAAATATACCATATTTATATATTTTTTTCAATAATTACAGTCTTTTCGACCAATTTCTATACTATTAATTTCTAATATGATTTAAGCCTTCCTTATTTTAAAAATATCGATTTATAATCAAATCAAGGAAGGTTTAGAAAAAGATTTAGCATTATTTGTATGTGAAGATAAAGGCTTTCATGAAAAATTATGTAGGGGAGATGAAGATATTGCTATGTTAAAAAAATTAGATAATTTAACCAAACAATTTGATGAAATGTTTATTGTAGTGAAGAGGAATTACAAAGACAGATAGAAAAAGAAATGCATGATCAGGGTTTTCTTGAAGCAAAAATAGAAATTGCTAAAAAAATGTTACATATTCCTAATATAATAAAAAAACAAATTAAAGAAGTCACAGGTTTATCAGTTGAAGAAATAAATTATTTTAAGTTATTTATTTCTTTTTTTAATTCCATAAAAAAAAGATGACTTACATCACCTTTTTAATTTAAAGTTTTAAAATTAATTAAAACGTTTTTTAATAGCAATAGCTAATGCACTAATTCCAGCAAATCCTAAACTTGCAACACTATAAATAGAATCAGAAGTTTGAGGGTTTTTACTAATAGTTTCATCACCAGGAGCTGGAGTTGGTGTTGTATCGCCTGGAACAACTGGAGTGTCAGTTGAAGCACTACCATTAGACCAAGTAGCATCTTTTGCTATAGTAAATGTTGAATTACCAACTGTTACATCTAATTTTTTACCAGTAGCATTATGAATTCTACCACCAGCAGCAACAATAAGTTCAGTTGCTTTAATATCTTCATCACTAGTAACAATTAACACTTCTCCAGAACCGATTTCAACCTTTTCAGCATTCATAGAATAAATTGCTATATAAGGATTGCCATCAACATCTTTGGCATTATATTTAATAACACCTAAATCAGTATTAGCTGGAGCAGCACTTGCGAAAGCAACATAGTCTCCTGTGTTAACAGTTGTTACAGTATCAGTAATATCTTTTGCTAAAGCCTTAGATGGAGTTTTACTAGCAACAGTAGTTACAGTTCCTGTAATTTCTCCTTCTTTAACGTCGATAGTTGATTCTGTTAATGTTACAGCACCTTTTACGTTACCTTTATTAACAGTAACAGTAGATTTTGTTGCATCTACAGCGCCTTCAATAGCATCAACATCAGATATTTTAACACCACTAGGTTTTACTGTTGTTTTTCCTTTAGTACCAGTAACATTTACAGTACTTTCAGTAGCAGTAACAGCACCTTTTATAGCTTGACCATTATTATTAGTAACAGTTAAAGTTGTCTTATTAACTGTAACAGCAGCAGTAATTGCAGCTTTTGATGAATTAGATGTAGTTACAGATGCACTAGCACCTTCGAAAGTACCAATTGCATTAGTCAACTTTTTACCATCAACTGCTACACTTGCAGCAGTAATAGTACCGTTATCTACAACAAGTTTACCATTACCTTCAACTGAGATGTTTTTTCCATCTGCATCAATATCAGCATTTTTAACAGTTAATTCACTTCCAGCACTAATTGTTAAATTACCTTTTAAAGTTAATTCAATGCCATTAAGTGTAACTTTGTCGCCTACAAGTTTAATAGCATTATCTACTTCAATTTCTTCTAAATCATCTTCTTCTCCTGATACACAATAAGCAAAACCAGCATCAGAATGAGCAGTACATTTTTTAGATGAAACTTCGTAGTCGTTACTAGCACCTGCAGTTGCAAGACTTGCTAAATTACTAATTGTGTCATCTACCAATGTTTCAGTACGAGCAGCAGCATTTACCATTGCTGGCATAGCTAACATTGCAACTAAAGCAGATACACTAAGCACCTTTCCTAAATTTCCTTTTAACATATGTTTTTTTCTCTCCTTTCACGATAGAGTATACCATACGAACCTACCCCTATGTCAATATATTTTATGCATTTTTTTGTAAAAAAGTAAAAAAAATGTAGATATTTTGACTTTTTTAAGGTTTTTCATGTATAATCTCCCTATTTTAACGGTATTTTTTGATAAATCAATCGTTTTTGCCAAATTTTACCTTTTGTTTACATTTTTTATTTTAAAAACAAAAAAAGACTGGCAGTGCTTATATGACTGAGTTAATGCATAACTCTTATATTCAATCCTTGGATAAATCATATAAGGCTTATATGCCAGCTCTTTTTATATGGTTATATTATCATTTATCACTTTGTTCGTCAATCCTATCATTTCATGAATTCTTGGATTTCTTCTATTGCTAAAACCTATTAGATATTTATTTTTTAGCGATTAAAAAAGGAAATCACAAATTTACGGTGTATATATAAAGTAGAAAGGATTTTTTATGAATTATTATAACGAAATAGAAACATATATAAAAAAGAATGAAGTCAGTAAAAAAGTAAGAGTATTTGAAGAAAACTATAATACTTTAGAAAATTATTGGAACATTGGTAGATTACTCGTTGAAGCACAAGGCGGAGACAAAAGAGCAAAATATGGAAATGGATTAATTAAGGAATGGAGTATTCAGTATACCGAAATATATGGTAAAGGGTATGATGCAACTAACTTAAGAAAATTCAGACAATTCTATCTTGCATTTTCAAAATGCGAGACACTGTCGCGCATATCTTGGTCACATGTAGTTCTATTGTTACCAATAAAAGATGAGAATAAACGAAACTATTATATAAATCTCTGTATAAAAAATAATTTATCTGTTCGAGAACTAAGCAACGAAATAAAAAATAATGCTTACGAAAGATTAATAGATAAGCCAGAAAAAATAGAATTAATGAGCACGCCTAAAAAACCTACAATTTTAGAAAATATGAAGGATCCAATCTTATTAGAACTAGAAGAAAATGAGAACATCACAAATGAACACGAATTAGAAACCATAATCTTAGCAAAACTAAAAATCATTGTACCCCAAAAGTCTTCCTTTTTAGAACAAATGAAGAATCCTATTCTAATCGAACTTGAAAAAGGAAAAACAATACAAAATGAGCGTGATTTAGAAACTACTATTCTTGCAAAACTCCAAAATTTCTTTAATCAATTAGGAGAAGGATTTACTCTTGTAGACAATCAATACAAAATAAGTTATGAGCATAAAAATTACTATATCGATATTCTTTTGTTCAATTACAAATTCAATTGTTTTTTTGTAGTAGAACTAAAACTTAGAGAATTAAGAAAGGAAGATAAAGCTCAAATCGAATTTTATATGAAGTTAATTGATGAACAAATAAAAGAACCATTTCACAGCAAAACCATTGGAATCATTATTTCGAAAGAACAAGATAAGCTAATTGCAAACTTTGTAAAAAAAGAAAGTGTAATTCCTTTATCTTATGAAATCAAAAAAACATTTGAATGATCAAACATTTATTTCCCAAAGTTTTTGGCAGGGAATTTACTTTCAAAAATAATATAAGGTTTTATTTTATTATAAAACTCGTCTATATTACTGTTATATTTCTTATATAAAGAGTTAGAAATCACATCTGCCCATTGTATTAAATAGCAGCTATCAGATTCAAAATAATTAATTTCAAATTCAATACGGTTTACAGTATGTTTTGTTTCTAATTGTTCTAACACTAATTTATTATATAGATAAGGCTTTAAAGATAAGCGATTTCCAATTTTTACAGAACGATTATCCATATATAAATTAATTTTACCTACCTTAGGATTTTCGTTTATAATCCCTTTTACAATTAATTGAATTAAGTAATTATAACAAGCATTTTTATCATCTGGTTTTGCTAATAACATTGTCGTTTGTTGTAAGTCTAAAACAATATAACGAACACTTATCCCTTTAAATAAAATTTGATCAATGAGCTCTTGTCTGTCTTCGTTAGTTAGGCTCCATCCTTTTAATTCAACCGTTTTAGGAATTTCTTTTTTCTTTTTAAATCTTCCAATGACTCTGCCTGCTCTTTTACTAATCGATGAACATACGCCTGCATTCACATCTAAGGCACAAATCAAAAAATATCTACCTGCAGAACCTAAATTGCCAGATTCATCAATATATAAATTAACTACTTTCAAATCAACCACTTCCTCACTTACAATTTTCGTATTTTAGTATAATTGCATGTAAGAAAATGTCGCAAAATGTATTTATTTATACAAATATTCCTTAAACTTATCTCCTTTTTCCTTATAACTTTTAAATTGGTCATAACTAGAGGCTGCTGGAGATAATAAACAAATTGTATTTTTCTTTGTAATTTCTTTAGCTAGATCTACTGCCTCTTCTAATGTATTAACAATATAAACTTTCTCTTTAGGCAAAGACATAGCTATCTTTTTTCCAGTTGCTGACATACAAATAAAATGCTCTATATTACATTCATTTAAATAGTCTATAAATTTCTCATAAGAAATACCACGATCCATTCCTCCAAAAATTAATGTATTTACATTTTTTAATGTTTCTATTGCTTCGATTGTCGCCTCTGGAATCGTTGCTAATGTATCCATATAGTATTCCACGTCATCAATTATTCCTACACTTTGCAAACGATAATCCAATGGCTGAAATTCTTGAACAGTTTCTAATGTTTTCTTAAGTTCTAAATTTAATAGCTCACTGGTAAGTAAAGAAACGATAATATTTTCTAAATTATGATTTCCTAGTAAGTTTCTTTTGGTATCAATATTATATAGTGGTTTCTCATGAAAATATATCCAATGGTCTTTTTTATACACATCTGCATTTCTATTTGCTTGTAGACTAACCGAATAAGATTTACTTTTAAAATGACTTTTCTCTACTAAATGATTTAAAGCTTCATTATCTTTACAATAAATCATAATATCTTTAGAATTTTGATTTTTAAACATATTCATTTTGGTTTCATGATAATGCTTAACACTGCCTGCATGGTCCAAATGGTCTTCAAAAAGGTTTAAAACAATTCCTATATGAGGCGAAACCGTTAAAAATTCAAGTTGATGACTAGACATTTCTATAACAAAAAGCATATTTTCATTGCAACTTTCTAAAATAGACAAAACAGGAGTTCCTATATTTCCGACTAAATAAGTATTTGGATTTTGTTTCTTTATAATTTCATAAATCAAAGAAGAAGTGGTACTTTTCCCCTTTGTTCCTGTAATCCCAATCGAATAATCTCTTGCCACTTCTAAAAATAATTGCATTTGAGAAGTAATTTTGTCTTTTAACTTTTCTATATTTATATCTTTTAATGAAATACCTGGGCTTTTAATAATCAAATCATAGTCTTCTAGATGTTCTAAATAGGTATTTCCAGTAATTAGCGTTACAAATGCATCTTGTTGCAAATCACTATTGTTATGCAAATCTGCATTCTTATCTAATATAAATAAAGGCATTTCTTTTCTATACTTCCGAATAAATTGATAAGTAGAAATTCCTTCAGCTCCAAAACCTAAAATCGCTATTTTTTTGTTATCTAGTTTTTGTACTATTTTCTGTATCACCAAAAATCGCCGCCTTTACAATGGATTCAAAATGGGGATTTAAATTATGTTCTTTATTAAATTCCGTTTCTAACTTTTTACTTAAATCAGCTAATGGATAATGTTCTTTATAATATTGAAGCAAAAATGGCAAAGATTTATCTTCTAAATTTGTAATCGTTTTTGAAATAGCATAATTAATTTCTTCATAAGTCCCCACACAATCAAAAGGTTTTGTATTGCCATATCCTAGTAATTCTTGGAATGTGGAAAGTAACTCTTTTTTTTCAAATAAATCTTCATTAAAAATATCGATTAATTTTTCTTTATAAAGAAAAGGACTTAACATAGAAAAAGTGAATAAACATTTTGCACAATGACCACACCAAACCCATGGATTTTCTTTTGAGCCAGGGTTACAGCTTTTAAATATAGAATGATATTTTGAGAATTTAGATAAAAGCATTCCAATTTGATATTCATTTAGTGGACGTAAAAGAGAAAAATATTGAATATCAATAGGAAAATACTTTTTCGTGTACTCATTAAAGTCAAACTCAAATTCGTAAGATTTGGAATACTGATGATTAATTTTTGTCCCACTTACATTTGATTCATTGGCACTAGATTCATTCGAAAGAACAATATATTTTTTATCATTTAAATAAGCAGTTAAAAAAGAAACAAAAGCAACCATGGCTGAAAATGGAGTATGCCCATTTAAATAGCCTTCTACATTTAATTGAATGATAGTAGGATCAATGGTTCTTTTAATTTTTAGAATCTCTTCATCACTCAATCCAGATGTTTTTGCACAAGCAAGCATAACTTGTTTAGGATTAATAATAAAGCAAGATTTATCTTCTTCATTTTTTAATAACTCCAAACTCACACAAGAATCTTTTCCTCCACCAACCCCAATCATTACTCCAGAGCCAACATAATCCGTTTCGTAAGTTTGTGCATCTCCAGTCGTTATAATATTGACAAAGGTATTCCTATCTACATTTAACTTATTCGTATAAAAAAATTCTCCTAGACCCAAAAAATATAATTTTTTAAACCATTCGATTTGTTCTTTATTCAAATAACCACATTCTATAAGTATATTTTTAGGGCAACAACATTTCCAATAACTAATTAATTCAACTAAACCTATATGAAACACTAATTCTTTAACAAAAAGCGTAATATTTTTTTCTTCTTTTTTAGGTAGTTCTAAAGAAGGCCTAAAATTGGCAAGTCCTGGTATTTCAAAATCATAAGTAATTTTTAATTTATCTCTCTGTTCCTCTATTTCATAACAATGATAAATAAAAGTATCAAATTTATAAATTTCTTCTATTGGTTTCATAACATCACCTTTTTGGTCTTTTTTTATACATAGTATATCATAATTAAAAAACATAGTCTCTTGATATGACTATATTCTTCTTTTTTATAACTATGCATATTTTAAAAAAAGAAATAGAATGCAATACTCTATTTCTCTATTTGACTACTTGTTACAATATCTGTATTTGTTAAAGAGGTAGCTATAGATAATAATTCTTCATTAGATAAATCATTTCCTGCTAAATAGTATTCCATATTATTACTCGTCCAGTAAATCGAATTAGCTTGTAGTGCTGCGACGGAATCATTCAATAACAATGGATCTCCATAGACAGGAATAATCTCAAAGTCACTACTTGATGTGGCTTTTTCTTCTACTAACACAAAGTTTTTACTACCGCTATAGGTAAGGATTACTCTATCTCCTTCATCTGTATCTAAAACATCTTTACTTGTAAGATAAGTTTCACTAGGAATATATAATGGATAAATTATATTTTCAATAGCACTTGTTTCTTGTTCTCTGTTATTTTCACACGTTGTATTGTTTTCATCACAAGTATTTGTATTACAACAATCTTGATCAATTAAATCTTCTAATAAGAAATCATCTTTATCTAATCCTGCTTTTAAATCTAATGATTTAACATTCACTTTAATCTTTAGAACATCATCACTATTATAAACTTCTACTTTTTCTAAATTCATATCTTTGTCAAAATAAATTTTTTCATAAACGAGTTCATTATTATTAGGATAATTCACTGTTGCTCTTAAAATATAGTTATTATCTGTTTCTTCTAATGTTCCATTTTGATCATTTTTCACATCTTGTAGTAAGGATGCTAATAAATAAGATTGACTGGAATTATTTGGCCATTCACTTTGGAATTTAAAAGATTTGTTTAAACTTGGCGTTACCACATAGACACCATCTGTATTTTTTAGAATAATTTGTTCATGATTATTGGTTTGATTTACTAAACGTACTTTATAATAATCGTCTTTTAAGAATGATGCTTCTACGGTATATACGAATGTATCTTCATTGTTCATAATTTCCATTGTTCCTGTTAACAAGTAAGATTTTGTTTTTGTTACCTTATTTTCAAAGTTTTCTTTTACTTTAGAAACATCTACTTTCCCACAACCACATGTTAAAAGCAACAAGAGGAATGATAATATACCTATTTTTTTCACTTAACCACTTTCCTTTTCTACTTAAACTATATTTTTGTTTTATTAAAATATTCATGAATAATAATTAATTTTTCGCTCATAATAAGAATAAAGGTGAGTGATAAAATGGAAACTGTACATAAAGTATGTCTAGTATTTACAATTATAGGAGCTCTAAACTGGGGTCTCTTAGGATTCTTTGATTTTAATCTTGTAGAATCTTTATTTATGGATAATACTGCTGTTACTAGAATAGTTTATAGTTTAGTTGGTATTTGTGGATTAATTAATATTGGATTGTTATTTAACCACATTACTGCTGATCCAGTAAAAAAATAGTTGTAATTTATCTAAAAGAAGTTATAATTAAATTGTAAGTGTTACCAATTTTGATAACGCCTGCGAATTTTGTTTCGAGAGACGCTATACCTTATGTCAGGATTAAACTGAACTGGTTAGCGTCTTTTGTTTATATCAATTGCAACATTAAAATCACAATTAATAAAACTATAACTACTCGAAGAAATTTAATTTCTTTTTTCATAGCCTTGCCAACCTTTCTAGACCTTTCAAAAAAGCCAAAACCCTCTGAAAAACCTTTACTCAGCCAAAACCAAAGGCAGGCGCTACAAAACCAATAACACGAGTGATTATTATAATTGTAAATAAATACATTGCAAGAAGTTTGACAAAAGAAGACAAAAAAATAGTTGATTTATTTTTCAACTATTTTTATTTTTACTTTACTTGCAACGACAAAGCTTACACGTGGATCATCACTATCAATTTTTAATTCTACTTCATAATCTCCTACTGTATATCCTGATAAATCAACATAGGCAGAAATATTTTCTTCCGTAATATTATCGATAACGGATTGAACACCTTTTACTTGAACAGCAATTGCATTTGTATCGGTTTTATTTACTTTTAAGTTATTATCTAAGTTTTTATTGGAAATATCTCCAATATTTAATGTTTTTTGTTTCTCATCACCAAGACTAATATTAATCTTAACACTGTTTTCACTTACATATCTTACACCTGTTGGTTTTGCTATATTCGCATTATAGGATTTAGAATTACTTGTTCCCAAACTACTAACATCAATAGTCACTGGAACACTTGTAATATTATCAATTACACTCTTTTCTCCATAGATATCTACAGAATATGTATTATTACCATTAATTGTAACTGCAGAGATTGCTTTACCTGTCACTAATGAACCAGTTGTTAATACTTTAATTGGTACCGTTGTTTTATAAGTATCCAATGTAATACTTGCTGAAATCGTTGAAGGAACAATTTCTACATTCTCTAAAAGTTCACCTTTCTCATCATAAGCAGCAAGAGGAATATTATCGGTTTCATAAGTACCTGCATCGGAATATTCAGAATTATTTAAATCCACTAATGCTTTTACAGCTGCTATTTTATCTAACATTTCCTCAGAACCTTTTACAACAACTTCTGTTTTAGAAAGTTCCACATTTTTTACGCTTAATTTTTCATTTAACTTGCTTTCATTTAATAATTGATAAGAAATAGCAGATGTCTTACTTACCTTATTTTTCACTGTAACCGTAACATAGGTTGGATCCAATTTATATTTTATTGAATTTACGGTTTGGTTATAAGATAATTTAACTCTATAAGGAGTGTTACTTGGCTTATAGTCTGTTAAATCAAGTACAACTTCATGATCTCCAAGTTGCTTTGCTAAATAAATCGCACTTTTATTTCCAGATAAAATAATATCTACACTATCCACTAGTCCTTCTACAACATAAGCTTCTTGATTATAAAGAATTTTTACTGGTTGATTCGAAATAATTTCTGCTTCATTTTGAACTAAATTAATAACTTCTTTATCGACTAAAAAAAACATACCAACAGCAAAAATCAAAGACATATATAATAAAATATTAGGCCGGTTTAAGATTCTTTCAATTTTATTTGAATTATTCTTTAATTTGTCTATGGCAAAAAATATAACCCTACTGATTGGAGTAATAATCAATTTATCTATTTTGTTATAAATGCCTTTAAAGATTCTTAACAATCGATTTGATTTTTTCTTTTTTTCTTTTTTATTAGCAATTTTAGTCATCTATTTCATCTCCATCCTCTTCACGATCCGCTTCATAGAAGACTTCTGCTTTTGGTTTTAATTCCTCCATCAAACGCAAACGGAATTCATCTAAAGATAAGTTATAGTTTAAGTCTCCATCACATGCAATACTAATCCTTCCTGTCTCTTCAGATACAATTAAAGCTAACGCATCACTTTCTTCGGCTATTCCTAAAGCTGCTCTATGACGAGTTCCTAGCTTTTTATTAACATTGGGATCCATACTTGTTTTAAATACACTTCCGGCACAAGTAATTCGATTTCCTTGAATAATGACTCCTCCATCATGAAGTGGTGAATTTGGGAAAAACAAATTACATAATAATTCGTTAGAAACATCTGCATAAATCTTTGTTGCTGGCTCAATATATTCTTGCAAAGAAACATCTCTTTCAATAACGACTAAAGCTCCGATTTTATTTTTCTTTAAATATTCAACAGCTTCCATAATTTCACAAACCATTTTATCTCTTTCATCCCCAGTAAGTGTTTTATGTCTTCCAAGTAATTGCGTACGCCCAATACTTTCTAAAACACTACGTATTTCTGGTTGAAATATGATAATAATAGCCAGAGGTCCCCATTCTAAAATATATTCAAGAATAATTCCCACGGTATATAAGTTAAATATTTTACTAATAATTTCAATTAATAAAATTAAAATAACTCCTTTAACAATTAGGATCATTTTAACATTGTTTCTAATATTCTTTAAAATATAATAGAATAATAGCCAAACAATACAAATATCCATTATTTTTGTTGCTAGTGACCACAAAGTTTGTAATGACATTCTATTCACTCCTTTTACGCTACTTATTATAGCAAATTTTTAGAATGAATTCCACCTAAACTAATACAAGAAAAGAACAAAAGAATAAAATACGTATTATAAATTTTATCCCTCTTGGTTGTTGCCTCCCAAGTTTCCTGCTTCGTAGACAAAGTATTCTTTCTTCTCCACAGGCTTAAATTCCGATGGTCGCCACCGTATTTGTTTTTATTTCTTTTTTATTTTAACATTTTTATTCTATCTTTGATAGTGTAGCTTTAATCCTTCATACATGATATTCATACTCGCATTGATATCTCTATCGTTCATACTTCCACAATTCACACATTCCCAGTTTCTTATTTTTAAATCTTTCGTTATTTCTGTTTTTTCTCCACAATGGTTACATATTTTACTACTTGGATAATACATATCTACTTGATAATAGTATTTTCCTTTTATTTTTGTCTTCCATTTTAGTAACTCACAGATTTTATGGAAACTGGCATCTATTATGGATTTAGCTAAATTGTGATTTTTACTCATATTTTTTACTTGTAGTTTTTCACTGACAATGATGTCATTTTCTTCTACTAGTTTATTTACTATGGTAATGATATTGTGTTTACGAGCATTTCTTATCTTTTCATGTAATCTGGCTAATCTTTCTTTTGTTTTCCCATAATTCTTACTTCCTTTTATTTGTCTTGCTAGTTTTCTTTGTAATCGTTTTAGCCTTTTTTCTTTTTTGTTTATTTCTTTTGGATTTTTATATTTCTCTCCACTAGATGTAACTACTAAATCTTTGATTCCTAAATCAATACCTACTATACTTCTTGGCTTTACTTTTGCTGCTTTTATTTCTAGTTCTTCTGCTATAACACTTACATAATACTTTCCTGTTGTTTCTTTACTTACGGTTGCATTAACTATTTTTCCATTTATACTTTCTAAGTTTCTATATCCTCTTATTTTTATGAATCCTAATTTAGGAAGTTTTATCGTTTTCTCTTTTAAGTTAATTTGTATATTACTATATTCTTTGCCTTTGTAATTACTTCTTATACAATTGGTTCGATAACTTTGTTTGTTGTATCTACTTTTAAATATTGGATAATTACTTCTTTTCGCAAAAAAGTTCTTATAGGCATCTTCTAGATTAAAAATGGCACATCTTATACTACAACTATCTACTTCTTTTAACCATGGATATTCTTTATTTAATTTTGGTAATTCTTTTATCATATCATAGGCTTTTTTAAAACTACTTTTTTTACATTTATCTAAGAAATAATTATAAATAAATCTATAGCAACCAAATGTTTTAGATATTCGTATTTCTTGTTCTTTTGTTGGATACATTCTAAATTTATAGGCTTTATACATGTGGAATTCCCCTGAATTCTTGTTATATTCATTGTATCTAAACAAATGTATCTTTAACAAGGGGTAAATTCCATTTCTATAAGATAAAAACTCGTATTTTCTAAACGATACGAGTCTTTTCTTATCTTCTTTTCTTAATAATAATGGCTCCAAGAACAGTCACAACCGCTAAACAAAGTGTTCTCATAATCCATACATTATTTTTAGCAATAACTTCTTCTGTTTCTTTTTCAGAAACATTTTCTGTTGTATCTTTATTTTTGTCCGTAGTATCCTTTTTTAAGTCTTCTTTAGAAGAATGATTTTGATTGCTACTATTATTTGTACTATT
This sequence comes from uncultured Muribaculaceae bacterium, assembly GCA_964430695.1. Taxonomy (GTDB): domain Bacteria; phylum Bacillota_I; class Bacilli_A; order RF39; family UBA660; genus MGBC108787. Next base: position 17,050 of record CAYSFO010000018.1, read on the forward strand.
TGAACTTTCATTTTGTGTTATATTAGAATCAGTACTTGTTATCGGATTTTGGATAACACTATCTTCTTTCGGCTCATTTGTTACCGTATTATTATAACTATTATCATGATTTGTACTGGTAGTATTATTGTTTGTAGATGGCTTATTTGGTTTATTCATATTTGTGCTACCACCGACTGTAGCGAGTGTTTTATCACTTGATATACTTTCTTGATTTGGTGCAGTCACGGTTTCTGTTTCAAAAATGGCTGGTCCCACAATACTAACTTCAATAATTACATCTTTAACAAGATCTTCTTCTTGAATACTTTTATCAATCCAATCCACTTTTGCAACAGCTTTACCATAATTTCCTGCACGATCTCTAAATCTAAATTCATACGTACCATTTTCCGTAAATGTATGCGTATTATCCGCTTCTTCATTTAAAATGATAATATCTTCACTAATATTTATTAGTGTTGCTACTACATTCTTACTTGTTGGCGTCGTAATATTATAGATAACACTAGCCGTTGGAGCAATTTTATCAATCCAATTTACTTCTGCTGTTGCAGATCCTGAATTTCCATATCCATCTTGATATTCAAAAGTAAATTTTCCATTTTCTTTAAATAAATAAGTATTTTTACCATAGTTATTAGACACAAATGCATTTCCATCAAAAGTAATAGTCGCTGTAACATCTTGATTTGTCCATTTCGTTGTACTATAAGATATAGTTGATTTTGGAACTCTTACCTCTTTACGAATCCAATCCACTTTTGCAGTCACTTTACCAATATTTCCTGCACGGTCTCTAAATTCAAAAGTAAATTCACCATTTTCTGTAAATGTATAAGTATAAGGATCAAATGCAGAATTTTCTTCTTCACTTAGATTATTAATAATTTCAATTTCTTCACTTGGGTCAATTAAGGTTGCAACAACTTCAGCCGTAGTTGGACTAGTTGTACTATATTTAATAGATGCCGTTGGAGCAATTTTATCAATCCAATTTACTTTTGCAATAGCGCTACCTTCTTTGTTTGTTTTTGTATCATAGAAGGCAAATGTAAATTCACCATTTTCTGTAAATGTATGGGTATCTCCACCCTCACTTGTAATTATAATATCTGGACTACTTAAGTTCACAAGTCTTGCAATTACTTCTTGATTTGTAGGGTCTGTTGTACTATAAGCAACACCAGCCGTAGGATGCGGGTTTTTTGTTATATCTTGATAAAAGTTAAATGCTCTAGCTGTAAACCAATTTCCGTTCGTTCTATCTGCAACGATTTTTACATATTGTACTTCTTTTGGCTCTTCTATTTCAAAAGCCTTCGTATTCGCTATGGCATCTTCAATGGTATTTGCTTGGTTTGTATAAGTAAGGTTTTTACTTTCTGTCAATACTACCCAGTTTTCTCCATCCATACTTCCCCAAATCGTTCCATCATAGATTTTTCCATTTCCACCACCAGCAGGTACAAATTCTACTGCTGATAGATAAACAGATTTATCTAATTTTATCGTTATATATCTTTCGGTATCAGCACCATTCCAATTAGAATGCCATCTTGTATTATAATTTCCATCAATTGCATTCGTTGCGTGACCAGCATGCCCAGTGGCTTCACTGGAAACAGCTTCGATAGATAAATGTGATACCGGAATATATTTTCTTGTATCTGGTTGATTATCTTCAGTAAATGTGTAAGTAACAGATGCACTTGGAAGATTTGTTCCTGTTGCTCCTACTCTTACTTGAACACTTTTATCTCCTGTTAAATCTGGAGAAGCAGCATTATAAGATGTCCAAGCATCACTTTCTTTATAACGCCATTCCATTGTAAGAGTTGCCCCCATAACACGATTTTCTAAGTCATTTGCAAATAAAGTTGGAAGTGTAGCATCAGTGATATCAATCTTATATAGATTTTCTTCATCATAATTAACACCTACAATATGAATATAAATATCATTTTCTGAAGTAATACTAGCAATTTCTTCAGCTGTTAATGGGAGTTTGTGTTCTTCTTCTGCAGTAAAAGATACTTCATTCCATGATTTCTTTCCATCTAAACTATAATCCCAACGAACTCCTGTATTATCAAATCGACTTGCTAAAACAATTTTTCCTGCATCATCTCCATCAAAAGAGAATGTAGCAATCGTTTTATCAATTTTTCCTAGTAAATAATTTGCTTCCGTTCTTGTAACAGAAGGTTGATAAACATAATAAGTATCCGCTGTATTGCTCGGAGTTTGACTTCCTTCTGTTAAAGTTCTCGTTTGTAACAAAGTAAATTTATAAGAATTTTCAACACTTACTAATTTTGGTTTAATTAAATTAGTTAAATGATACATTGGTAATGGAAAATATTTTAAATTTTGGGCGATTTCTTGTGCTAACTTATAAAAATCATCTTCTGTTTTGCTAGCATTATTCAAATACGTATTAATTAATCCATACCAAGCATTAATATTTAACGGTTGAATTTTTAAAGCTTCTCTATAAACTTCTTCTTGACGCTTTAAGTCATTATTGTAAACATCAGCAAGCATAACCATTTTTTCACTTTTTTCAAAAGTTTCATAGTTATTTAATACTTCTTGAGCAAGAACCATATAAACAACAGAATACCCTTTAGACCAAGAAGCATTTCCCCAACCAAGAAGCATTCTTTCCCCTTTTTCAGATAAAGACCAACCACTTACATCGTTATCAATATTCCAATATCCTCTTCCTTGGGCATCTCTCGTATAGTAAACAATCGCAGCATGTCCTGGTTGACCAATCACAGCAGATGGGATACCATGAACAGCACGAATATTCGTACCAATTTTAGAAATACCACCACAAACAGCCCCATTTTCCAGATTCATCCATAATTTATATAGTCCAGGTCTGAAAGTAACACCATATCTTAAAAAGTCATATTTTTCATCCCACATCTTTTTATTTGCTTCATCATGGAATTCAGGTCTTCCATAATTTGGCCATATATATTTCATATAAGGATGTGGAGTTAAATAAGACCATACGCGATTTGGATTCGCATCAATTCTTTTTTGTGTATACTCATTTAACCATAAGATTTCTTCATCATCGATAATATTATTTAAAACAAAACGCATTTCTTCTATGTTATATTCTTCAAACCATTCTGTAATATCAATACTATCAGAAACTACAAACTTACCTTGTTTGTGAAGATTTTTATAGATTTCATAACGAGTAACTGCATCCGATTGATTTTCTGGAGCACTAGGTTGCATCCATAAAGAAACTCGCGTTGAATGCGTAAGCGATAAAGTAATAGCCATTTTCTTATATAAATCACCATATTTATGACCATATTTTGTTAATTCTTGATTCGAAAAATCATTTTTATATTTCGCTAAAATACTTTTTAAAACATTAAAAGAATTATAATAACTTCCCGCTGGTTTACCCCCTAAAGTATACATTCTTAAATTCTCTAAATCATCAAATAACCATTCAAAGGTTTCTCTATTTTCTTTACTTTCCTTAACAAAACGATTAATAGCATATTGTCCCATATTTTTAACTAAATTTCTTTGTAATAAAGTTAATTCATAATTTGGATTTGTTAAATCGGCATTTGCATAAGTGGATTTAAGAATTTGGTCAAATTCTTCCACACTTTTTACAACATTTCCATCCGTTTCATCATTTGTAAGTTTTGCATCTGCATAAACAGCATGGTCATTTCCGTTGGAACCATTATCGTTTGCAATTAGTTTTAAATACTTAGCTCCTTCAATATTAACTTTAACAAAATCGGCATTTGCTCCTGCTTTTTTCACTTCAGGATTTTCTGCTGTTTTTAAGTCCCAATTTGTTCCATCAACAGAGGTGTAAACATAAAATTTAACACCATTACTAGAACTTGCTGCCGTTTGATTAAGTCCTACAAAAGCAGTAAAATATTTATAATTATAATCTGTAATATCATAAACAAGTGTTGAAGTAGCATGGGCCCACATCCCTTTATCAAAAGTATAATAAGCGCCTTCTACTTTCACTGATATTTTGCTTCCATTACTTGTTGTGTCTTTTAGAATGCTTCCCCAAGCCGTTTTAGACTGATTTTTTATGTATTCCATATCGGATAAATAGACAAAAGCATCCCCATTTTTAGTAATTGTACTTCCAACAGCATAATTTTCTAAATTCACATTAGTTGTAACATGACTAGTAAACATACGTGGAAAAAACATACACATTAATATGAATAATATTAATAAAGTTGGTATTAAAAATTCTAATTTTTTCTTTGAAAGTATACCTTTCATATTAACCATCCCCTTTTTGGTGATTGTTATCTTACAATAAAATGTATCTCTTGTCAACTTAATTCCATTATGTTACTATAACCAAAAAATGTCAATACAGGCGTAAATTTAAACGCAAAAGAAATGTAAAGTTAGAATTGTTTTGCTAATCAAGAAAATAAACTTTTATTTTATATATCTAAATGCTATAATACAGAAATAAAGAGAGGGAGATTATATTGTGATCAAACAGAAGAAACAAGGAAATTTAATTATTATTTCTGGTACAACTTGTGCTGGAAAAGGAACTGTGATTAACGAGTTAATAAAAAGAAACAATGATTTAGCTTTGTCTATATCTTACACATCTCGATCTATACGTGAAGGAGAAACAAATGGAAAAGAATACTATTTTGTTAGCAAGGAAGAGTTTGAAGAAAAAATTAAAAAGGATGAATTTTTAGAATATGCAATTGTTCATAATAGTAATTATTATGGAACACCAAAAAAAGAAATCAAAGAAATATTAGATACTGGGCGCGACGTCATTTTAGAAATTGAAGTACAAGGAGCACAAAAAGTAAAAGAATTACTTCCTGAAACAATTTTAATTTTCATTATGGCCCCTAGTATGGAAATTGTAAAAGAACGAATTAAAGCACGTGGAACCGAAAATAAGGAACAAATTATTAAACGCTTTCAAACGGCTTACAAAGAAATTAATGAAATTCCAAAATACAATTGTATTGTTGTAAACGATGAAGTGGAAACTGCTGTTAAAAAAATTGAAGCAATTCTAATAAGCGAAAAATGTCGTGTCGATCGTATTGAAGAAATTGCTGTTGAAAATCAAGAAGAAATTGTCCATGAATTTCTAATTGATAAAGAATTTGATAATTCCTCAATATATGACGGAAAATTAGGCTAAAAAAAAGAGATATTTTTCTCTTTTTAATTTGCGTTCTTTTCACAATACTTCTTTATTTCTTCACTATCATCAAAATGAATTTTTTCATGACCCAAAATTTGATAATTTTCATGCCCTTTTCCTAATATAAGAAAAATATCATCCTTTTCAATTAAATCTAAACCTTTTTGAATTGCTTTACGACGGTCTAAAATAACCTCATAGTTATCTTTAGAAACACCACGAACAATATCCCCCATAATCTTTTCTGGATCTTCTGTTCTTGGATTATCACTAGTTAATATTACATAATCGCTTTCTTCAGTAGCAATTCTTCCCATAATTGGACGTTTCAAAGGGTCTCTATCTCCACCACAACCAACAAGCGTAATCACACGAGCAGAGGCAAGTTCTTTATAAGCACTAACAACTTTTAAAACCGCATCAGGAGTATGTGCATAATCCACAACGGCAAATCCGTTTTTTACAGGATAAGTTTCACATCTTCCTTTTGGAGGATAAATATCCTTAGTTGTACGAACGATTTCTTCCTCCTTACATCCAAGCAAAGAGCAAATCATAAAAGCCATAACATAGTTATACACATTAAACTTACTAATTAGATTTGTTCTAATATAATAACGATTTTCTTTATTTTGTATTTGTATATCTGTATAATCTGGACTTATTGTAAAATCAGAAATTACAAAATCATTTTTAGAATCCATTCCTAAAGTTTTTGCCTGTTTTGCTTTTTCTATAAAGCGAACACCAGCCTCGTCGTCCATATTTACAATAAATTCGCCATCATCCAAAAGATAATCCACAAACTCCAGTTTAGCATCTAAATAGTTTTCCATTGTATGATAAAAATCTAAATGGTCCTCCGTTAAATTAGTAAATGCGCCAATTTTAAACTGCAAACCTTCTAAACGATGTAACGACAAAGCGTGTGAGCTAACTTCCATAACGACCGTATTACATCCTTTTTCTAAAGCATCAAATAAAATAGTATAAAGTGTTAAAATATCTGGCGTCGTATTTGAAAGTTCTGTTTGTTCCTCATTTACATAATAGCCCATTGTCCCAATATAAGCAGTTTTTACCCCTAATTTATTTAATAGTTGATACGTCAAATAACAAGTGGTAGTTTTCCCATTTGTTCCTGTCACCCCAACTAAAGTTAATTTTTTTAAATCTTCACTATATTCTTTAACTAATGCTTCTTTTAAATATTCTTCTGTACTTGTAACAATTAAAACAGGTACAGAAGACTCTACTTCTCTTTCGGCAATAATTTGTTCAGCACCATTTTTTATGGCCTCGTCTACATAGTCATGTCCATCTACCGTATGGCCCGAAATTGCAACAAAGATTTGTCCCTTTCTTACTTTTTTAGAATTCGTTTCATATTTAATCATTTTAAACTCACTCCCATAAATCTATATTATATTATTATTAAATGAAAAAAAAGCCCAAAAGTTACATTTGGGCTTTTAATAAACTTGCTAAGTGTGCTAGCATTTCAGAATCAATTACTTTTTTTACATACATATCTAAGCCTTCAAGTTCCTCTTCTAAAATAACAACATCACTAGAAATAACCTCTTTGTTTTCATCGATTCCCATTGCCAAGAAATATTTTTTTCCTTGATACATCGTTTCGTTTAAAACAACATATTTTTCTCTATTTTCTAAAGTTATAATTGTATTAATCTCTAAACCCATGACTACACCTCACTATCTCCTACTTGATTTTCATCATCGTCATAGGCCCCAATAACAAATGAATTATTATCGTTATTCTCTTCTAATGGCTCCACATGGATTACCTTTATACGTTCAGAAACTAATTCACTTTTTTCTAAAGAAGGAAGCTCACGACTCACCTCTTCTACATCAACAGAAGTTGGTTCAATTTCCAATTCAGCCATATCTTGAAAGTCCAAATTATCTTCCTCAACTACTGGTAATTCCTCTTCGGAATCATCTGCCTTTATATCATAATCAAAATCGATTACTGGTTTTTCTTCTCTATTTTTACGAATTTGTTCTCCTTCATCTAATGTTCCTAAATATACCTCAATTTCATGATAAATTTCACTTGGAGTTTGTGTATACTTACTACGATGTTTAATTCCTTTAACAACTTCATCTAATTCTTTTAATTTTTTCTTATCATTTTCAATTGCTAATACATCTTTTGTATTATTGGTGTTGGCTAAAAGAAGATTCATTTCTGCTATTTCTTGTTGATGTTTACTGATTTTTTCTTCATATTTTGCAATTTTTTCAGTTTCCAACAAATAAGCTTTATTAATTAAATTTTTTTGATCTTCTTTATAGTTTTCAATAATTTGATGTACATTTTTTAATTCTTTTTCTTTTTTATCATATGCTGATGCTAAAACAGCACGTCTTTTAGGAGTTTTCTCTTCATTTTCATTTTCAATCACTTCTTTATAATTGGCAAGTTCAATCTCCAATTGTTCATAAGTGGCTAAAGTGTCTTTTAAACGATCATTAAGCATTTGAATTTCAACAGTATCAATATTTTTAATTTCTTCTTTTGCTAATCTAATTTTATCTTCTAAAGAAGCAATTTCAATATTTACATAATTGATTCTTTCTTTAACGACTTTATTATCTCCACTCGAATAATCTTTTGAATCAATGAAAGAGGCAAATTCATCTCTTGCTTCCCCAGCTTTTTCTTCCTCTTCTTGAAGCATTACAGATAAGTCACTATTCGTTGGTACATCCATAAATGGTTTTGACCTCACTATTGTAACTAATTCTCTTACTTTAGATAAAGCACTAGTACGATCATCAAGAGCAATTAAATTTTTAGCTTCCTCAGCAATCATAGCAGGATCTGTAATAATTTCAAGTTTTCTTTTATCTAATTCAGCCATTTCTTTTTTAATATCTTGAATACGTTCTTCATCAATTTGTTTTAAATCTTCATCAATATAAGAAGCTGGATTCATTAAGTTTGCTTTTGTTTCTGCAAGTCTTGCTTTTTCACTTGCAAGTTTATCTTTCATTTCTTCCATAGCAAGATTTAAAAGATTAAGACGTTCTAAAATTTCATCATATTCTTTTTCACACTTTTTAAGATTAGAAGAAAATTCCTCTAACTTATTATTTTCTTCTTTTAATAATTGGTTATAATATTCTTCGGTAGTAGAATCACTAATTGTAGAAAGACGTGTTTGCAAAACAGAAATATGCTCGTTACAAGAGGCATTTTCTTCTTTTAATTGAGACAGTTTATTATGTGTATCGGCTTCTAAAGCTACGGCTTCATCAATTTCTTTTTGCAATTTTTTAATAGACTTCTCTTGTTTTCTAATTTTTGACTCTAAACTCACTTTTATATTTTCATCCACTTGTTTATCACTAGCTTTAAAATATTTATCTTCGTCTTTACCTTCACTTAAAGTAGTAAGTTCATTTTTTAAATAAGTACTTTGCTTTTCTATTTCTTTTAATTCCGCTTTTGCAGCATCTATATTTAATGATGACTCCGCCATTTCGACTAAAGTATCTATTTTTTTTGCAATTGCTATATCCGTCTCCATCATAACAGCCACTCCCTTTATTCTTATACTAATAACATAATACCATAAGGAACTTCAATTTGCAATAAAGAGAAAGAGAACATTTTTACAAATAAAAACTACGCCTAAAAGACGTGGTATTTCGCTAAGGCCTATAAGGCCAGTTACTGGCGGCCACCATTTGGTGGCTTTTTTAATCAGCCAACCGCCTTCGTCACTCTAGCTTACCCTTGAAAAGGGT
>CAYSFO010000019.1:0-25256 GCA_964430695.1 uncultured Muribaculaceae bacterium
TTTTCAGGGGGTTTTGGAATAAAAATAACACCATCCTTAAAGGAAGGTGTTTCCAGAAAATGGCAAGCACTTATATAAGTGTCTCGCTTAAATAGATAATAATATAATATTATATAAATGTAAAGAATATTTTTGTATATTTTATTCGTGTTTAAAACCTGTTTATATTTCACGCATTCGATTGGCATTTTTAAACGGATTTTTTGGGTCTATTTTGTCAATAAACAAAATTCCATTTAAGTGATCAATTTCATGTTGGAAAACAATTGCTAAATCTTCGCGAGCACGTATTGTAAATAGGTTACCATCTATATCATAAGCTTCTACAGTAATTCTTGCATGTCTTGGTACAATTCCTTTTGTTTCACGATTAATACTTAAGCAACCTTCGCCTTCACCAACATAGATTAATTCTTCACTAGTACTGATAATTTTGGGATTAATTAAAACATAATTTTCAAATTTATTATCATCGACTTCATCTACAACAACAAAAATTCTTTTTGCCATTCCTAATTGAATATAAGATAAACCAGTTCCAGCACGTAAATTGTATTTTTCTCTATATTCATCAATTTGGCTCATTTTTAAATATTTTAGCATATCTAAAATATTTTTTTTATCTTCTTTTGTTAGTGGGAAGGTGACTTCCTTGCTAATAAGACGCAATCTTTTATCTTTTTCATCTAAAATAACTAAATCAGGTAATTTCATAAAAATCCCTTTCTTTCGACAACTATTTTACAATAAAATTAAAAAAAAAGGAAGTTTAACTTCCTAATAGTTGTTATTATTGCCCCAGTTCCATCCAGCACCAATGATGATGATAAGAAGAATAAATAGGACAATCCATATAGCTCCACCTATACCGTAGCCAGAAGTATATCCAGCATAGCCAGTATTTCCACAACAAGGAGCGGTACCATATCCAGCACCATAACCAGCGTTATAGTAGCCGTTATTTCCGTAATAATACATATATTATACCTCCTTTATGTATCTAGTATAGTTTATTAGTTTAAAATATTTTTGCTACTTTAAAATACCTAAAAAAGTAAAGATTTGAAAAAAATTGTCTTAAATTTCATTTCTGTGCTATTATTAAAATAGGTGAGAGTCATGAAGAAGTTATTATTAAAAATTGATAAACCTTTATTTTTTATGATGCTTTTGTATTCTATTTTGGGTTTAGTTATTATTTTAAGTGCTTCTTCTGTGTCAGCTGTTTTACGATATAGAGTTTCTTCCTATTACTTTTTTATTCGTCAACTTATTTTCGTTTTTGTATCTTTTTTTGTAGGTTTTTACGTAATCCTTAAAATCCCTACCTCTAGATATAAGATGTTTACCCCTATACTTGTTGTCGGCATTTTAGCTTCTTTAGTGGGTTTATTTTTCTATGGATGGATTTCTAATAACGCGCAAAGTTGGTATAAAGTTGGTTTTTTTAATTTACAGCCAGCAGAATTTTCAAAATCTGTCTTGATTCTTTATATGGCTGTGTTTTATCATCGAAGTCTTAAAAAAAAGAATACGAATCTTTATTATAATTTGATTCCTTTGGCCGTAGCGGGAGTGATTTTTGTTTTAGTTGCCATGCAGCCAGATTTAGGAGGAGCTTTAATTATAGCGGGAATTTCCTTTTTTATCTTTTTGACAGTTCCTTTGGAGAAAAAAAATCAATTCAAATTATTTAAAGTTCTAGGAATAGCTGTAATTGTTCTTGCGGTTGCTCTTTTATATGGGGGAGCAAATTTACTTAATTCTCGTCAATTAAGCCGTTTGCAGTTTCAAAATCCATGTTCGAGATATACGGAAGATACAGGGTATCAAGTTTGTAATGGATTTATTGCTATTCATAATGGAGGCCTTTTTGGAGTAGGGCTTGGGAATTCCACCCAAAAGTATTTATATTTACCAGAAGCGCATACGGATTTTATTTTTCCTGTTTTAGTGGAGGAACTTGGTGCTATTGTAGGAATTTTAGTATTATTTGGCTATGTTTTTATGTTATATCGTATTTTAAAAATAGGAAAAGATGCAAAAGGAAACGTTCGTAATATGATTTTGTGTTATGGTACATTTATTTTTATGCTTTTACATTTATTAGTGAATTTAATGGGGGTACTTGCTTTAATTCCTCTAACAGGCGTTCCTATTCCCTTTTTAACTTATGGAGGAAGTTTTACCATTAATTTAATTTTAATGCTTTTTGTAGTCCAAAGAGTTGCTTATGAAAATAAGGATGCAAAGGTAAAGAGAGAAATGGCAAGATTATAGTAGTATTTTTTCTTTTTTTTTGATATTATTTCAAATTTATAGAAGCTTTTTATACAATTTTTTCAATAAAAATATTAATTATCATCAAGAAACCTTTATTTAAAAGGAGTACTGACAAATATTAAACTTATTTTACTACTAATTTACCACTTTACAAATATATGTTAAAAATATAAAATTTGGTTAGTTTTTTTTATCATAATACCTGAGGAGTATCTACTAAAATAATAAGAACTGAAATTGAAAATCTGAATTTGACAGGCGAATGTTTTTAATGTACTGTAGTATTTATTAAGTGGAGGAATTATATGAAACATATTTGGACACAAGGCGACCATATGATGATTAAAGATAGATATTTCAAATTCTGGTATGATTATCATAACGGAAGAATAAATAGGAAATTAACTGAAGAGGAAAGTAGTAGAATAGTGATATATGATGATTGGATGAATCAACTTGTACCAACAGATGAATTATTAAGAATAGTGGGTGACCTTGATAATTTAATGCACACAAATATTAAAAAGTTAGCTAAAAAATTTGGTGTATTAGATGGTATAATAAGTTGTAAAATAAATTATTTAATTGAAGAACATAATAATGAAACAAAAAAAGATCAGATTAAAAAGAAAATCTTAAAAAAAGAAGGTAATATAATAACTGTTAACTTTAATTAAAATAAACAATACAATCGATTGATGAAAATTTACTACTCTTTTACTACTTTTGAAAACAATAATATAAGAAATTATAAAAATATATGTGATTATCTTTTAAAAATAAAATGTCGTAAATGCCTATAAATAAAGGTTATAGCAGCTTATAACAATTTATAAAAAATAATTAAAAAATGCAATATTTTTAAAAGAAAAAAAGGAAATCTCCAATTTACGGTGTATATATATGATTGGAGGTGAAAAAATATGGAGTATTTAAAAAAATATTGGAATCATCCAATTGTATTATTGATTATTATTGGAGTTTTATTTGTTACTAATATTAGTTCTGTTTGTTTTTTCTTTTTAAAGAACCAGAAAAAGAAGTAACCATTTGTGAGGAATGTCCAGAATATGAAGAAGATGCTCTAGCAGAAGAGAAGGAAGAAGTTTCAAAAATAGCAGTTGATATTAAAGGGTATGTAAAAAATCCTGGTGTTTATGAATTGGAAGAGGGAGCAATGATTCATGATGTAATTGTTTTAGCAGGAGGACTCAAAAATAATGGAACAACAGATAATATTAATTTAAGTAGAAAATTAAAAAATGAAGATTGTATTCGCATTCTTTCTAAAACTGAGTTGAAGAAACTTTCAACTCCGATAACGTCATCTACTGAAAATCTATCTGGTTCTAATACTGCAGATGCAACAGAAATAGCAACAATACCTTATATAAATGATAGTTGTGTGTTAGCTTCTGATAGTACTAGTACAACAACATCTAAAACAGATGATACAAGTACAAGTAATGTTAATGAAAAAGAACCTGCAAATACAGAATCGAATGTTACGAATAAAAAAGTATCTATAAATTTGGCATCGAAAGAAGAATTAATGACTATTTCAGGTATAGGAGAATCGAAAGCAGAAAAAATTATTGAGTATCGAAATAAAACACCATTTAAGGATATTTCAGAGATTATGAATGTTTCTGGTATAGGAGAGTCTCTTTACGAAAAAATTAAAGATTCTATTACAATCTAGTGTTTTTTATATAGGGTTCTTTCTTTTTCTTTGCTTTTATATTTTTCTTTTTACAAAAGGAGTTTCGTATTCTTCGAAGTTCAAAGATGCTAAAGAAATAACGGCAAAGATTGAAAATTTTTCTATTGATGGAGATAAACTTAGTTTGCGACTTTATGCAGGGGAAAAGATTGCTGCTACTTATTATATTAAAAGTGCTTTGGAAAAAGAAAATTTAGAGAAGGATTTAAAAGTTGGTTTAACGCTTCGAGTAGTAGGAAAAACGAATGAGGTTTTAAAAAATACAATTCCTAATACTTTTAATTATAAAGAGTATTTGCTTCATCAGAAAATTTATTGTTCTTTTACTATTTCAAAATTAGAGATTCTTGATGAGAAAATTGATTTTTTTTCTAAAATAAAGAATGCTATGGATGGGCGAATAAAAAATTTAGGAGATAACGCTTATTTACGTGCTTTTATTTTAGGAAATAAAAATGATATTTCAAATGAGCAATATCAAAGTATAGTAAGCAATGGGGTAAGTCATTTATTTGCTTTATCTGGGATGCATTTGTCTTTGGTATATCTTTTGTTATCTAAACTTTTAAATAAAATAAAAGGAAAAAAGATAATTATTTACTTGTTTTTATTTTTATACTTGTTTATTACAGGATTTTCCGTTTCTTTTTTACGAGCCATTTTATTTATGTTGCTCTTGGATGTAAATAAATTATTTAAAATCAATATTTCTAGCATAAAAGTCTTATTTTTGACTGCATTTGTTTTGTTACTCTATAATCCTTTTTTTATTTATCAAGTTGGATTTTGGTATACATTTGTGGTAACTTTTTCTTTGTTGTTTTGTAATTCTTTTATTCAGAAAAAAGGAAAATTAAAACAAATTTTACTTGTAAGTCTTATTACTTTTTTATTTAGTGCACCGATTTCTATTTATATCAACTATGAAATTAATCTGGTGTCTATTCTTAATAATGTGGTATTAGTTCCCTTTATTAGTAGTTTAGTTTTTCCTTTTGCATTACTTTCTTTTGTAATTCCATTATTTCTTCCTATTTTTAATTTCTTTGTATTTCTTTTAGAAAAAATAAATGCTTTGTGTTTACACTTTGCTTTTTTCCTAGTGATTGGAAAAATCAATCTTTTGGAAGTCATAATTTATTACATTTTCTTACTTTTGTGTATTCAGTTCCGTTCAAAAAGGATTGGATTCTTATTGTTACTTTTTATCACATTTCTTTATAATAAAAATTTATTTAATAACGATTATTCTGCTTATTTTATTGATGTAGGGCAGGGAGATTCCACACTTTTTGTCGCTCCTAGAAATAAAGAAGTCATATTAATAGATACTGGTGGCGAGGTTTCTTATGCTAAAAAAGACTACCAAATAAGAAACAAAGAGTTTGATTTATCAAAAAACATTATTTTGTTTTTAAAAAGCATACGAATACGAAAAATAGATCTTTTATTAATCACTCATGGGGATAAAGATCATGTGGGTTATGCTAAAAAGATTGGAGAAAAAATAAGAATAAAGAATTTAATGATTAATCAAGGAGAAGTGAATCGTTTAGAAAAAGAATTGATTTCTAAATATTCTGTGGTTTATAAATATCAATCTAAAATGTTTGATTTTACGACTTATCCTCTAAAACTCTATAATAACGAAAATGACAATAGTATTATTACGAAAATTAAAATCAAAAATACAGATTTTTTACTAATGGGAGATGCTTCGCAAGAAGTAGAAAAAGATTTGTTAAATCAGTATAAAATGAAGGCAGATTTTTTGAAAGTTGGGCATCATGGTTCTAAAACGAGTTCCTCTTATAATTTTTTAAAACAAGTAAATCCTCAATACGCAATTATCTCGGCAGGGCGTAATAATCGATACAATCATCCTTCTAGTGAGACGATAGAAAATTTAAAAAAAATAGATATTTCTATTTTAAATACGCAAGAGATGGGAACGATTCAAATCAAAATTAATAAGAAAGGGTATCACATAATTTCGATGCTCACATAAAATAAAGTACACTAATTAGTGTTTATATAGATGAAGAAGAATTATTTCTTCTTTTTTCTTTTTTAAAAAATACTTATAAAACTATATATTTGAAAAAAGTTTTGGTACTTAAAATTTACGGTAAATGAGCAAATTTTATTTGTTTTATCCAATTCTACAGACAGTGTCTGCAGAATTAAGTTAGTTTTATTACATAGAACTTTAAGATAGATTTTGTTATGTAATCATTTTATTGTATAATGGATACAACAAAGAGGAGGAACTTTATGTATTTAATTTCTAGTGAAAGTTTTCGATTGATGGAAGAAGAAATCAATAAAATTATAAAAGAAGAAAAAAATAAAATCACTATGGATTTATCTGTTTCTTCTTTACAAGATGTGATTACAGAAGCTACTTATGTGTCTATGTTTGAAGAAAGAAAATATATTATAGTTAAAAATGCGGATTTTTTTACTAGTCGTAAAAGTAAAGAAGAAGATTTAGAATTATTACTTTCTTATATGGAAAATCCAATACCATTAACAACTATCATTTTTACAACTTATGAAAAAATAGATTTACGAAAAAAAGTAACAAAAATTTTTAAAGAGAAATATAAAATTATTTCGATAGGAGATGTCTCTTATAATGATTTAATGAGTAAAGTTCGTGATTACGTTTTTAAACATGAATATAAAATAGATACAGAAACTATTCATTATCTTATCTCTTGTTGTCAAAATAATTATGATCTTATTTATAATGAGATACAAAAAATATTTTTATATTATATGGAACCACAAATGATAAAATTAGAAGATGTGAAATCTATTGTTTCCAAATCTTTAGAAGAAAATCATTTTAGATTTGTAGAAGCAGTGATTGCAAAAGATTTAAAAAAAGCTCTACTTATTTTAGAAGATTTGTATACTTTAAAGGTGGACCCTATTGCTTTAGTTATGCTTTTAGCAAGAGAATATCGTCTTATGTACAGTGTAAAAATTTTAATGAGCGAGGGATATTCTAAAGGAATGGTTAGTAAAAACCTAAGTTTACAGGATTGGCAAGTAGATAAACTTTCTAGAAATTCTTCCAATTATTATCTTGATGATATCAGTATTTATTTAAAAAAAATTGCTACAATTGATTTTGAAATTAAAAGTGGGGAAGTAGATAAATTTATTGCTATGAAAGAACTTTTGTTAAATCTTGTATAGGAATACTCAAAAAGCGTAAATATATGTAAATAATTTTACATTAATATCTTAAAACGAATCATGTTATGTTATACTGAACTTAAGAATGGAAATAATAATGATAAAAGAGAGGTTCGTATAATGCAAAAAAGTAATAAAATAATTCTATTTATATCTATTGGAATTTTGGCTACAATCGGTGTAGTGATAGGAGTAAGTTACGCTTGGTGGCGCTTTACTGCTATCCAAACAACAGTTAATAAAATTGATAGTGCTTGCTTAGATTTAGAAATTACAAATGAAGTGGATGAAATTGAACTACATAATGCTTTTCCTATACGTGATTCAGAAGCAAGTAGTTTGACTCCATACACATTTACTATAACAAATACATGTAATTTGGATATCGCTTATGATGTGAATTTAGAAGTTATGGATGTAACAGAAAGGCTTGCAAGTGAATATGTTGATGTTTCTGTAGATGGTAACGCCAAAATAAGATTGGGTGGGGAATCAACTGCTGCTGTAACTTATGATGATGATTATACAGCCATAGAGGCTTATAAAGTGACAAGTGGAGTTTTAAAAGCTGGTGACAGTGTCAATCATGCTATTAGATTATGGATAGATGAAGCTGTTACAACTGCTGATGATGTAATGAATAAAAATTTTGTGAGCAAGATAACTGTATTTGGAACTCAATTGGATGTAACGTCTCTAACTACATTTAGCGATTATTTAATAGCTCTATCAAATAGTGATTCCAATATTATTCAAGAAACACATGAAGCAACAGATCAAACAGAAAATAATGCAATAACAGATTACAGATATGTAGGAAAAGATCCAAATAACTATGTTTGTTTAGAAGAAAGTGGAAGTTGTACAGAAGACCAATTATTCCGAATTATAGGAGTAATACCAACACAAAGTAGTGAAAATGGTCCATATGAAAATAGAGTAAAACTAATCAAAGCAACAAGTTATGGTAATTATTTATGGAGTGGAAATAGTGATAACTCGAGTAATGATTGGACTAAGAGTACATTGAATACAACGATCTTAAACCAAACGTATTGGAATAGTATAAGTAGTTATCAAAAATATATAGAAGATACAAAGTGGTACTTAGGAGGAATTTCAAGCGACTCAAGTTCTATGCAAACCTCAATTTTCTATAAAAATGAAAGAGGAGAGTCAGTATATAATGGAAACCCAACCTCGACAGTAAGTAAAATAGGGTTAATGTACCCCAGTGACTATGGATATGCAACGAGCGGAGGAAGTACCACGAATAGAAATACATGTTTAACAACAAGCTTGTATTCGTGGAATGGAAGTGAAGTAACCGACTGTTACACCAACGACTGGCTTTACTTATTTGAGGCCCAGTGGACTATCACCCCTTCTAGCTCCAGTATCGATGGCTCGGTTTATGTGGCTGGTGAAAGTATGGTCTTCAACGGCTATGTGGATGGCGACCAGCTTCCGATTCGCCCAGTCTATCAATTAAAATCTAATGTGAGGTATCAAAGGGGAGATGGAAGTAAAAATACACCATACCAAATTGAAATAGGGTATTAAGACACTTCAATTATTTGTTCGAAGACATGTATGATTTCTGTTAAGAATAAAAGATAAGCTAATACATTAAAGCATTAGCTTTTTTTATTTAAAGAAATAATACCTATAAATGCTAGAAAAAAATATAGATATTGAAATGATTGCTAGACTTATTAATTTATCTATAAAAAAATTATGAATATTAAATAAATTCCTTTATTTAAGGGATTCTTTTATTTTGTCTGTATTTTTAAAATTTAGTTTGGTAATTTCATTTAATTTTTCTATTCCATATTTTTCAGCAATTTCTTTTCCTACTTGGTCAACGATATCATTGGCTCCTTTTGGAAGATCCATGCCAATTTCTTTACTTAGTTCGTTCATTTTTAATAGGAATATATATCTACTGATAATACTTGCTGCAGCAACACTGGCACATTTGCTTTCGGCTTTGGTTGTAAATGTAATATCATTTACTTTTTCGGTTGCTTCCATAATATGCTCAAAATATTTTCTTGGATAAACAAATTGGTCTACAACAATTTTATCATAGGGGTACTGTTCTTCTTTATGGGTAATTGCATATAACACTTTATTATGAAGGATGGCTTTTATTTTATTCATGTTGTAGCCTTGTTTTTGGTATTTATTGTACTCTTTATTATTAAGCGTAAATGTAACATAAGGAATTTCCTTTATCAAGTCAGGAGCAATTTTTAAAATTTTATCATCTGTTAACTTTTTGGAATCTTTCACACCTAAATCGTTAATAAAGTTAATTTTACTTTTATCTACAAATGTTGCTGTTACAACAATTGGGCCAAAATAGTCTCCTGTGCCTACTTCATCGGAGCCGATGGTTGAGATACTATAATAGTAATTCAATTCTTCTTTATATTGTTCTTTTTTTTCTTTTGTTTCATTAATATTAATTGTACGATTATTTAATTTTTTTTCTAAATCCACCCATATATTGGCATCAATATCAGCGCTGATTCCTTGAAACATCGCTTTGCCACTTTCATAAAGGGTAATAATAGTATCTGCTTCTTGTGCTTGAAATATTGCATAAGGAGGCGTTTTTTCGCGTCTAAGATCTTTGTAATATTCAACCATTTTTTCTTTGATATTATCACTCACTTTAAAAACTATTGTCAAAGTTATCACCTCATAGGCTTATTTTAGCAAATTGGGTTCATAAAGTCCATTAAAGATAATTAAATGTTATGAAAAAAGGAAATTGCAAATTCGTATTGTATATATAATATAGGAGGATTAAAATGATTCAAGAAGATAATAATAAAATAATTGATCATCTTTTTCATACGATTGAAAGGGTAATTAATGAAAATAAAAGTAAAATGGCATATCAGATTAATAATACTTTGGTGACTACTTACTTTTTGATAGGGAAGACGATTGTAGAAAATGAGCAGAATGGTAATATTAGAGCAGAATATGGAAAAGAAATTATGATAAAATTATCTAAAAAATTGACAAATAGATATGGCTCAGGTTTTAGTAGATCTGCTTTACATAATATGCGTTTGTTTTATACAAGATATAAAAATTTCCAACCACTGGCTGGAAATTTGAGTTGGAGTCATTATTGTTATCTAATATATATCGAGGATGACAATGAAAGAAGATTTTACGAAAATGAATGCATACATTCTAAATGGTCTAAACGAGAATTAAAAAGACAAATTGATTCGTCTTTGTTTCAAAGAATACTATTATCTAAGGGAAATACAAATAGAAAGAAAGTTTATGAATTAGCTAAAAAAGGACAAACTATAGCTACACCAAATGATATTTTAAAAGAGCCTTATGTGTTTGAATTTTTAGGAATAAAAGAAGAAAAAGAATTATTAGAAAGCGATTTAGAGAAGAACTTGATTAATCATTTATCTAGTTTTTTGATGGAACTTGGTCGAGGATTTATGTATGTGGGCAATCAAGTAAGAATTACTTTGGATAGCAATACGCATTATTATGTAGATTTAGTATTTTATAATAAAATTCTTAGATCTTATGTATTAATTGATTTAAAGATGGATGATATGAAACCAGAATATGCGGGCCAAATGAATATGTATATTAATTATTATAATAAAGAAATTAGAGATGAATTTGATAACGAAACGATTGGGATTATATTGTGTAAAGGAAAAAAAGAAATTACGATGGAATATGCTTTAGGAGGTTTATCTAATCAATTATTTGCTTCTACTTATACTTATTATATTCCGAATAAAGAAGAATTAATTGTAGAAGTTGAAAAAATATTAGAGAATAGTACAAAATAAAATAAATTTCTTTCTTTTTCATTTTGTCTATAATATAATTAAATTAAGATGAGGAGTGTGTATTATGAGTGTAATTGATGCTGTAATTATTTTATTTTTATTGATGGGAGCCATAATAGGTTTTAAGAAAGGAATTATTAAAAGCATCGTTTCTTTTGTAGGAACTATTTTGGTTGTTATCTTATCTTTTAGCTTGAAAAATACAGTAGCAGTATATCTTTATACCTACTTACCATTTTTTGATGTTGGAATAGAAGTATTAAATATTTTGATTTATGAGGCAATTGCATTTTTACTGGTATTTTCTGTTCTATCAATTGTTTTACGTATTGTTATTAAAATTTCTGGTATTATTGAAACCATTTTAAAGTTTACTATTATCTTAGGTATTCCTTCTAAAATATTAGGAGCTATCTTTGGTCTTTTAGAAATGTATGTTTTTCTATTTGTTGCTTTGTTTGTACTTTCTCAATTTAATGTGACAAGTCCTTTCGTTACTGAAAGTAAATTGGCAGATAAAATACTTGGTAAAACACCTATCGTTTCTAACGTTGTTCGTGATTCTTATCAAGCGGTTAAGGAAGTCATTCATTTAAATAAAAATTATGTGGATTCCCAAGATAAGGATAAATTGAATCAAGATGGATTAGATATTTTATTAAAATATAATGTTATTAGTGTAAAGAATGCAAGTAACTTACTTGAAAAAAATAAATTAAATATTCAAGATGCAAATACAATTATTGAAAAATACAGAAAGGATGAAAAAAATGATTAAATATTTAGAAAATGAAAAGTTAGAAGATTTAATAAAGAATGGAGTATATGTAGTAGATTTTTATGCAGATTGGTGTGGACCATGTAAAATGATGGGTTCTGTTTTAGAACAGATGAATGATGTAAACATTATTAAAATTAATACAGATACACATCAAGATTTAGCTCGAGAATTTGGAGTTATGAGTATCCCTACACTTGTTTTTTTTAAAGATGGTGTAGAGGTGAAAAAAGAAATTGGATTTAAAGATGAAGAAGAGATTCGAAACATTTTAAATCAAATATAAAAACTACCAAATGAGTAGTTTTTTTTAAGGAGTAGATTATATGAAAAAAATTAAATCATTAAAAATTTTTTGGCGTTATATAAAAGAAGATAAAATAAAACTCTTTTTGTATATGATACTTGTTGCTTTATCTTATCTTCCTTCTTTGCTTGCCGTTATGCTTTGGGGAATTGCGATTGAAGCATTGACTGCACTTGATTTTACTAAATTTTTATGGTGTTTATTTCTATATGAGAGCATTTATATTATTTTATATACTTTTTTGCAAATACCAAGAGATGCATTGTATACCTATTTAGAAATTAAATTTACAAAAAATGTGAGTAAAGATTTGTATAAAAAAATTGATTCTTTACCTGCAATTGCTTTTGAAGATATTGGTGTTGGAGAGTTTATTAATCGTCTTTATACCGATCCAGACCGTATTATGGAACTTTTATCTAAAATGATTCGTCTCATTTGTAAGTCGGTTGTCGTTATCATTGTTTTTGTTATATCTTTTCGAGTTTCTTTGGTGCTTGGGCTAGAGGTTTTGGCACTCGCCGTATTTATGGGTCTAATCTCTTATAAATTTTTTCCTAAAATTAAAAAGAGTCATGAAGATATAAAAAAAGAGAGTGATCAATATGTAAAGACTGCAACAGAAAATTTAACAGGGATTCGTGAGATAAAATCATTAGGAATTAAGCAAAATATAGAGACACAAATATTTCAAGTTTTGAACCATTTGTATTTTCATACGCACAATGTACGAAAGTATGAAAGATGGTATTATGCGTTAAATAATTTAGCTTATTTTATTATTCAATTTGTTATTTTCTTGACTTGTGGAAAATATTATGTGAGTGGTGTCATATCTTTAAGTATTTTCATGATGATGGAAAGTTATATTTGGCGAATTGATGAAGTTGTGGAAAGTATTAGTGACTTTGGTGTTAACTTTAATAAAGTTACTGTTTCTTTAAATCGAATTGATGAAATTTTAAGTAATCGTTTGTATGCGGATGAAGTCTTTGGAACGAAGGAGTTGAAACATCCAGAAGGCGTTATTTTGTTTCAAAATGTAAAATTTAAATATCGTAGGGATGAAGACTATACTTTAAAAGGACTAAATCTAACTATCGAGCCTCACAAAAAAATTGCTGTTATTGGACGTAGTGGGAATGGAAAAAGTACAATCTTTAATTTATTATTGCGTTATTTTGATGCGACAAGTGGAAGTATTTTCATTGACGGAATCAATATTCAAGATTTAACTGAGGAATCTCTTAGAAAAACGATTTCTATTATTCGTCAAAGCCCCTTTTTGTTTAATTTAAGTATTTTAGATAATTTTAAATTGGTTCGAGAAGATGTAACCTTAAAAGAAATTAGAAAAGTTTGTAAAAAAGCGTATATCGATGACTATATTATGAGTTTGCCTAAGCAATATGATACAATTATTGGCGAAGGTGGAGTCAATTTATCTGGAGGGCAAAAACAAAGGCTTGCGATTGCTAGAACACTTCTTTTAAATACGAAAGTTATCTTATTTGATGAAGCAACTAGTGCTTTAGATAATGAATCTCAAGAATATATTAAAAAAACAATTGATGAACTGGTAACTGACCACACGATCATTATTGTTGCGCATCGCTTGTCTACCATTGTAGATGCAGATACAATTTTTGTAATTGATGAAGGAAAATTAAAGGGGAGTGGAACTCATACCGAGTTATTAGAGACAAATGAAGTTTATCAAAATCTTTATACAAGTGAAAGCACTTAGTTGCTTTCTTTTTTTATTGCTTCTTTTGCTGTATGTACATAGGCACGGAGTAAACCGCCAGCTCCTAGTTTAACACCTCCAAAATATCTTACGACGGCAATTAGACAGTTATTTAAATTGTTTCTTTCTATTAGATTATAAATAGGAGTTCCTGCCGTATTACTAGGTTCTTTATCGTCACTTTTTTTGCTAGTATTCTCTACTTTATAAGCATAAGGAATATGTCTTGCTTTTTTGTGTTCTTTTTTTAAGTCTATTAAAATTGTTTCGGCTTCTTCTTTCGAGTTTATTTCATAGTAATAGGCAATAAATTTTGATTTTTTAATCTCATATGTAAATGTATTTAAAAGTTTCATAAAAAACACCTTTTTTTATTATATCTTATTTTTGATGTATATGATATAATAAATTTTCAAAAAAAGAGGGATTATTATGGCCAGTAAGTATAAATTTAAAGGACTACCATTAGATATTTATTGTAAAAAACACGGTTTAAATATGGATACCCAAAGGTCAAGAATTGCTAAAAAGAAAAAAGAGCGTCCTGATTTAGATGAGCAGACAGTTGTTAATATGGTAATGAGCACATGTGGTACAAATATTAAATATATTTATAAAGATCAATTATTAAGCGAGTGGTGTAGAGAAAATCAAGAAGATTATACGAAGATGGTTTCAAGAGTGGAAGAGTTAAAAAAACAATATCCTACTACTTCTGTAAAAGAGATTGTTCGTATGGCCATTGAAGATTTTAACGATAGGGGAATTAAATATTTTTATGATGATATTCCGCTTGTTGATTATTGTAGAACGCATCCTGAAATTAATATTAATTCAGTAATGGGTCATTTAAGAAGAACACTTCTTAAGAATCCTAATTCAGATCCCAATTTGGTAATTAAGGAATATATTGAGTCAGAACATCAAGAGCATCATGTTCATATAGTGGATGGCATTCCTTTAAAGGATTATTGTGAAGAGAATGAAATAAATTATAAAACTATTCTTAGTGCATTATGTGATTATAGAAAAGATGAAAGATATAAAGATTTGTCGGAAGAAGAAAGGTTAAGCATTATTTTAGAAAATTATACAAAGTTTTCGCTTCAATTTGTTTATCAAGGAATGTCGTTATATAGATATTGTTTAGACAATAATCATAGTTATTCTTCTATTTATCGAATAACAAAGCAGAAAATGGAAGAAGATCAAACAATTTCAATGGATGATGCTATTACTTGGGCGATAAACAATGTTAAAAAATATGGAATCCTTTATTATTATGAAAATATTCCTTTGGTAGACTATTGTAAAAGTAAAGAATTAAATGCTCACAGTGTACAAGGTGTTATTCGAAAAGAAATCAAGCGGAATCTACAGAACAAGCCATTAGACGAAGTTGTTGCTATTTCTGTAAAAAAATATGAAAGCCGAAATTTAAGAAAAAAAATTAGAGAAAGTATTTTGGCTTTGCAAACGAATGCTGATGAAAAAGAAGCAACACAGATTTTGAATTTTTTAGATATAAATAGTGATAATGTTAGAGATTTAGTTTCCTTGGGCTTTTCTTATTATCAAGCTGCTATGCTTATCTATTATTTTTATGATTTAGACATGGGGGGGGGGTTAAAAACATTATCTTTACTAAAATTAAGAGATATTTTTACTTGTTTGGAACAAATAAAAACTATTACTGATGAGGATGAAGTATTTAATTTTGATATTTATGTTTTATACGCTCTTTATAAGTGCAATTTGTATGATACAAGATATTTAATATACTTACGTCAAAGAAAATTTTTTATATCAAGAATTATTTCTGTTTGCAATCTTTATGATATTCAGTATGATGCTTATTTAATTGAAGAATTTGAAAGTGAACTAAAGGTAAGTTTTTTGGAAGCCATTGAAAAAGTCGATATAAATATTGCAGGGGCCTTTTTTAATTATATGAAGAAATTTATAGAGGGAAGTTGTAAAACTTTAGCTTTAAAAGTAAAACAAAGAAAACTAATTACTTCTTTAGATGAACCATTAAAAATTCATGGAAATGATTCATCCAAAAACCGAATTGAATTTATAAGTGCTGTAAATGAAGATTATAATCGTTTTGATGATTCTACCCTAAGTGCATTATCTGTATTAGAACCAGAAGAAGTTACTTTTATTATCCAACGTTATCAAAATAATTATTCTTTAGAAGAATTGGCTTTATATTACAATATTGCCATTTCAGAGCTAGAACAGAAAGAAGCCGAAATATTAAATAAGCTAAAAAATAATATCGATATGGAACATTTTATTTAATTCTTAACTATCGTCTTATGAATCATTAAGAATAGATGATTTTAGATTTGCTTTTTTGTGATATACTATTATTAGTAAAGAGGTGTCTAAAAATGAATAGAATAGTTTTAATTGGTTGTGGTAATGTTGGTATGAGTTATGCTTATGCTTTAATGAATCAACATACATATGTTGATGAACTTGTTCTTATTGATGTGAATCAAGAAAAAATAGCAGGGGAAGCGATGGATTTAAATCATTGTTTAGCTTATAGTCCATCTAAAATGCATGTTCGTGTGGGAGATTATAAAGATTGCGGGGATGCGAAATTAGTTGTTGTTGCAGCAGGAAGTAATCAGAAGCCGAATGAAACAAGAATGGATTTAATTGATAAAAACAGTCAAATTTTTTCTTCGATTGTAAAGTCTGTGATGGATGCAGGTTTTGATGGGATATTTTTAGTGGCAACAAATCCTTTAGATGTTATGACTTATTTAACTTTAAAGTATTCTGGTTTACCTGCAAATAAAGTAATTGGAACAGGAACGACTTTAGATACAGCAAGACTTCGCTATTTAATTAGTCAAAAAGTAAAGGTAAGTCCTAAAGATATTCAAGCGTATGTCATTGGGGAACATGGAGATAGTGAGTTTGTTGCTTGGCATCATGCGAATATTGGTCTTAGTCAAATAGATGCTTTTTTAACAAAGGAAGAAAAAGAGAGTATGGAAGTAGAAGTTCGAAACTCCGCATATGAAATTATAGAGAAAAAAGGGGCAACGTATTACGGAATAGGAATGTGTTTAGCCTATATTACTTCTGCTATTTTAGAAGATAAAAATATGATTTTGCCCGTTTCTAGTTATGATGTAAAAAATGATGTCTGTATTTCTACTCCGACGATTGTAGGAAAAAATGGGGTACAAGAAAAAATTTTTATTCCTTTAAATCTGGAAGAAACGAAATGTTTAGAAAATGCAATCGAAGTTATAAAAGAAGCTATTCATCATGTTTTAAAATAGGAGGTTTTTATGTTTAAAGAAAAGCTTGCTTTAGTACCGCATTTGCCTGGAAGTTATCAGATGCGTAACCAAGATGGCATTATTATTTATGTAGGAAAAGCAAAAGATTTACATCGAAGACTTTCTTCTTATTTTAATCGAACGCAAACAGGAAAAACCAAAAAAATGGTTGCAGAAATAGCTGATTTTACTTACATTGTTGCAGGAAGTGAGTTAGAAGCTTTTGTTCTTGAGTTAAATTTAATTAAAGAATTTAATCCAAAATATAATATTCTTTTAAAAGATGATAAAAGTTATCCTTATATTGAATATATTTCCAAACCTTATCCAAGAGTAAAGGTATCTCGTTATTTACATGTAAAGAAAAAAGATAATAAAAAGTTATTTGGTCCTTATCCGAATGCGTATGCCGCTCGTCGAATTGTAAATTTATTAAACCGTGTGTATCCATTAAAAAAGTGTGAAGGAATCAAGAAAGATTTGTGCTTATATTATCATATTCATGAATGTTTAGGCTATTGTAGTCAAGCGATGGATCAAGACAAATTAGAATGGATGGAAAAAGAAATTTTAAGTTTTTTAAATGGAAATGATAAGATTTTAACCAGTCGTTTGGAAACAAAGATGCAAGAGTATAGCGAGTCTTTAAATTATGAAATGGCTATGGAGATGAAAAAAGAACTCGATTATATTAAAATTGTTATGGATAAACAAAAGGTTGAGTTACATGATTTTGTGAATCGAGATGTTATTGGGTATTATTTTGATAAAGGTTATATTAGTGTTCAAATTTTTTTCTTGCGAAATGGAAAACTTGTTGGGGGAAAAGCAGAAATTTTTCCTTTAATTAGTGATGTTTTTGATGATTTAGACTATTATATTATGAATTTTTATAGCAAGCATGAAATACCAAAAGAAATTTTGGTTATGGAAGAAATTCATAGTGAACTTTTAGAAAGTTTAATTGAGACAAAATTTATTGTTCCGACAAGGGGTCCTAAAAAGAAGATTCTTTCGATGGCCATTATGAATAGCAAGATTAATTTGGAAAATGAACTTGAATTAATTAAAAAAGATGAATATGTAACTGAAACAGCGAATGATGAGTTGAAAGATTTACTCGGGCTATCTAGTTTAAATCGAATAGATTTGTTTGATAACTCGAATTTGTTTGGTAATTTTTCCGTATCGGGAATGGTTGTTTTTAAAGAGGGTCGTCCTAGCAAAGGAGATTATCGTAAATTTAAAGTACAAGTTGATAAAAATGATGATTATCATACGATGCAAGAAGTTATTGAAAGAAGGTATTCTCGTATGTTAATGGAGCATAGTGAAGTACCAGATTTAATTATTGTCGATGGTGGGGTTACGCAAATTAATGCTTGTAAGGAAATATTAGAGCAGCTAAACCTTACGATTATGGTATGTGGTTTACGTAAAAATGACCATCATCGAACGAGTGATTTGGTCAGGGGGGATACCTATGAAGTTTTAGAAATCGACCGAACAAGTAATTTGTTTCATTATTTGACAAGAATGCAAGATGAGGTCCATCGCTATACCATTAATTATCATCGTACGATTCGAAGTAAAGGTAGTATTTCTAGTGTTTTGGATAATGTTTATGGCATTGGTGCGAAGAGAAAGAAAGAACTCATTAAACAATATGGAAGTGTTTCTAAAATGAAACAAGCCAGTGTTGAAGAATTAAAACGTATTTTACCAGAAGAAGTTGCTGAGAATTTATATACATTTTTAAAAGACTTTAAGTAAGATCTATTGTATAATATTTGTGGTGAAGTAGATGACGAAGTTAATTTCTTTAGATATTGATTATTCGATTAAGTTAAAAAGTCAAATTGAAACTTATTTAAATCCTGATTTTATCTATATTCCCTTTTTGGAAAATAAAGCAGAAGAACTCATTGGCAAAAATGTTAAAAAGGGAAGTTTTCTATGTGATAATCAATATACATCTGTATCTGGAAAAGTTTTAGGGGTAGAACAATGTACACTACCTGATGGAACTGATATTCGTTGTCTTGCAGTTGCTAATGATTTTAAAGAGAAAAGCGAAGAAGTTTTTGCCGTTCGTAAGCGAATTAACAATTTATCTAAAGAAGAGGTACTGGAAAGTATTTATGATGAGACTTTAAAAAAGAAATTGATGAGGGCAGATGTATCTATTATTGTTTTGTCTGGAATTGATGATGAACCGTATTTAGCAAATGAAACCTTTATTCAAAAAAATCATACGCAAAATATTTTAGAAGTCGTGGATGCTTTGTTAAATATATATCCTCATAGTAAAGCGATTATTGCCATTAAAAATACTGATAGTGAAAATATACTTACTTATAATAATTTTTTGGGTACTTATAAAAATATTGAACTTCGCATCGTTGATGATTTCTATTTAATTGGTAAAGAAGAGTATTTAATGAAACATCTTTCTGTGAAAGATAATTATATATATTTAAAGACAAGTGAAGTTTATTCTTTGTTTACGTTTTTAAAAAAACGCAAGGCGGAAACAGAAAAATATATTACGATTACGGGGGATGCTATTGATTCTCCTCGAGTGATTCAAACGAAAATAGGAACAAAAGTGATTGATCTTTTTACTTCTTTTTATGAAGAAGATATTTCTTTATATGATGTATATGTAAATGGAGTGATGCAAGGAAAAAAATTGGATATACATCGTATGATAGTTACAAAAGAATTAGAAGGCTTGGTTATTATGAAAAAGCACAAGATAAAGGAAAAAGTATGTATTAAATGTGGTAAATGTATAAGTGTTTGTCCTATTTCTTCTAATCCAATG
Organism: uncultured Muribaculaceae bacterium; assembly: GCA_964430695.1. GTDB lineage: Bacteria > Bacillota_I > Bacilli_A > RF39 > UBA660 > MGBC108787. The sequence goes on from CAYSFO010000019.1 coordinate 20,032, forward strand.
CTTGCCTATAAAACAAGCAAAAGGGTAAAATGTATAGGGTGTGGACTTTGTACTTATATTTGTCCTTCTTATATTCCCTTATATAAATATTTAAGTGGTGGTTCTGATGAGTAAATTGCATAAGAAAATTCGATTTTCTTTAGTACAAAAGATGTACTGTCTTCTTCTATTATTAGCAGTATATGGATGGTATAAAAATGGGCTTTATCCTGTTGTTCAAGGATTTTATTCCTATACACACGTTCTATTGATTGCGTTGTTTCCGTTATTAGGTTTTTTTATCGGTTGGATTTTTGATTATTTTTTTAAAAATAACTGTATGTTTAATCATCGATTTTATGGGCTGTTATTTAGTTTGCTTTTACCAATATCTACCCCTATAGGTTTATTTGTCTTGTTTCTTGTTCTCCTTCTTTTTTTTCATACCTTTATTATTCAAAAGAAAGATTTAGATTTTAATTTTATTGTTTTTGGAAAATTAGCTTTTGTTTTGATTTTGTTTCTTTTACATACCTATTCTTATGCGAATCAGTTAGAACAAAGTAATCTTTATTTATATTCCTTTGTGGATACTTTGTTTGGGCATACTATAAGTGGAATGTTTACTTCACCTGTTCTTATGATTCTATTTGCATTTGTCGTTTTAGCTTTTGATCCTTATTATAAAAAAGAAATTCCATTTTATAGTTATGGTGTTTATTTTGTTTCATTGCTCGTATTTTCTATTATGAAAAGCGATATGTCTTTTTTGCTTACGCATTTATTTTCTAGTACCATTTTATTTGTTTTGGTCTTCCTTGCTCCCTTATCCTTGTTTTCTCCTTATTCGGCAAAAAGAAAGATATTCTATAGTGTTTTTTTAGGAATTAGTATTTTACCTTGTTCTTTCCTTTTTAATTTTTATGAAGGCGTGTATATTTCTCTTTTTTTAGCCAATTTGCTCATAATTATCTTAAATGTTGTACAAAAAAAGCTTTTTTCGCAGCAGAATTAAATCGAAATCCTACTAATTTAGGATTTTTGTTTTTTTACAAACCAATTTAAATATGTTAATATGGCTTTGCTCACTTCCTATTAAAGGAGATTTTATGAAAAAAATAATTTTAATATTAGTAGTTATAAGTCAGTTTTTAGTTGTATCTCATGTTGTAGCAACAAACATTAGTCAATCAACGGATTATCTTAAAAATTATGAGATTAAATGGGATGGATATATACGTAACAAAGCATTTAATAAGATGACTGATGAAAATGGAGTTCTTTATTTTGATGTGACTCCTCAAAATGAGTTTAATGATTCTATGGAATATCAGTTAGGCAAGGTTGCTATTCCATCAGACGTATTAGAAAATATTACTAAAATTATCTATGCGGGTTTTAAAGGAAAAGGCTTTGATGTAGATCAAAGATATTTTGCTACACAGTATTTAATATATAATGCTTTTTCAGATTATACAGTAGCCATTACAGATAATCAGAATGGTGTATCGAATGATTTAGATACAGAAATTGCTTCTGTTCAAGAAGCACTAAGTAAATATGCTTTTTCTTTTGAAAATATTGAAATCAGTGATACAGTATATACCATTAAAAACCAATATATTGCAGATCATTTTACGGCGAGGGGAGATCATGTAGAAATTAGTTATTTTGCTGATGAAATTAACTTTAAATTTTTAGATGATCAGGCGAGTTATGTTATAGATTTTATTCCAAATTGGGAATGTTCTGAAGTAGAATTTTATACAAATGATTCTTCGGTTGGACTTTTAGGGGCGAATCAAAAGTGTGCAAACCCACATTCTATATCTGTAGTTTCTACTTTGCACATGGATAATGAATTGGAAGAAAATCCTTCAAAGGATAAAGAGAATAATAACGAAAATGATAATAGTGATAACAAACTAGATAACAATGATAATGAGAATAATAATTTAGATAATAAAAATGACAATTCTACAGAGGAGGAAAAGAAAGAAATTGATGCTTCAATAAATGAAGATGATAAGAATCAAAATTTCAATAATGAAAATTTGGGAATAGATTCATCAGACAACAATCAAGAAAATATTGATGAAAATAGCAGTGATTCAGAAAATAAAGTGGCCGATACGGAAATAGAAGAAGCTCTTGAATTTATGGAAGTAAAAGTGCCAAATACCTTTAAAAATAGTATAGACTGGCTCGTTTTATTCCTTCTTGCTGGAAATATCTATTATGTTTGTAAAAAATAGTTTCTTCTTTCTATTGATTAGCTTATGGATATGGAATTCTTTTTTTACTAAAATAGCGCAGCAAGAAATTTATGGAGAACTTATTTTTTCGAAAACGGGTATTCATGAAAAAATTTTTATGAAGGAATTTACTTGTCTGGAAGAAGGAGAGAATGCCCAATGCATTTTAAATAATATAAATGCAAGTGATTTTGAAACTTTAGAAGTTCAAGATAAAATTAAAATTAAACATAACGATGAAGTTTATTTTTTCAGAGTCATTGATAAATATCAAGAAGAAAAGAATAATAAAATACCTAGTAAGAAATTAAATGGTTTTTCCTTAGTACTTGTTTCTTCTGGGGAAGATACAAATGCTTTACAGACAATTATTATTGCTACAAATATAGGAAATATGACAAAAACAGGAGAAAAATGCAAGTTTTTTTAAAAAATTTGCATTTTTTTGCAATTAAAAAAAGGAAATCGGGTAGGTAGGTGTAATATATATTATTAGGAGGTTATTTTTATGACCTTTATTGCACAAAATGATCTTAATACAATTAGAAGCAGTGCTTCAATTGTAGATATAATTTCTTCTTATATTCCTCTTACCCAAAAAGGTAAGAATTATTTTGGTGTTTGTCCTTTTCATGAAGATCACTCTCCAAGTATGAGTGTATCTCCTGAAAAACAGATTTATAAATGTTTTTCTTGTGGGGCGACAGGGAATGTATTTACTTTTGTAGAAAATTATTTGAATGTGAATTTTTCCGAAGCAGTGCAAATTGTTGCTCAAACGGTGGGAATTCCTATTCATATCAATGTGTCTACAAAAAAGGAAGTAAAATTTAAAGAAGAATATGAACTCATGGATTTTGTTTTAAAATTTTACCAGAATAATTTGAACAGTGATGCTTCTTTAAAAGCAAAAGAATATTTAAAAGAACGAGGAATTGGAGAAGAAATTATTAAAGATTTCTCGATTGGTCTTTCTTTAGATAAAAATATGTTATATCAAATCCTTTCTAAAAAGGGATATACGGATAAAGTGCTTCAAGAATTAGGATTAATTACTACGAATGCCTATGGTACCCATGATGTATTTCAAAATCGCATTATGTTTCCTATCCATAATTTAGAAGGGAATGTTGTTGGTTTTACAGCGAGAGGTTATCTTGCAGATACCACACCTAAATATTTGAATACAAAAGAAACAACGATTTTTAAAAAAGGAAATATTTTATTTAATTATCATCGTGCAAAGGACAGTGTTCGTTTAAAAAAAGAACTTTTGGTCGTTGAAGGAAATATGGATGCGATACGACTTTATGCTTCGGGAATTAAAAATGTTGTTGCTTTAATGGGGACAAGTCTAACAAAAGAACAAATTGAGGCATTTAAAAAATTAAGAGCTAAGCTTATTTTGATGCTTGATAATGATGAAGCAGGAGAAGGAGCTACTTATGCTATTGGAAATCAATTAGAAGAAAATAATATTCCGTTTTTGATTGTAAGACTTAGTGGAGCGAAAGATCCTGATGAATATATTTTGAAATATGGCCGTGATGCTATTTTAGACAATGTAAGTAAAGCAATATCCTTTGTTGATTTTAAATTAAATTATTTAAAAAGAAATAAAAATTTGCAAGATGCTGCTGATTTAGCAGATTATATAAAAGCCGTACTCGATAGTTTAAAAACAAATGATGATGAAATATTAAAAGAAGTTACTTTACAAAAGCTGGCAAATGATTATAATATTTCTTATGCTGTTTTAAAAGAACAACTAGGAACTGTTGAAGTTTCAAAAAAAACAATTGCTACAGAACGAAAGGAAGAGAAAGAAAGCAAAAGCGGTTATGATAAAATTTGTGAAGAAATTTTATTTTATATGATGAATTCGCCAAATTTTATTAAACTATATCAAACGAGATTAGGTATTTTTCCAACGAAAAAACATCGCTTGATTGCAAATGAAATTTTATATTACTATGAAAAAAATAAAACGATTCAATTAGCGGATTTTATTACTTATGCAGAGTCTACCAACGTAAAAGATGAAATTATGCATATTTTAAGTAATGAAAGAAATAGTTCTTTAACAGAAAATGCTATGTTAGAGTTATTGCAAACGCTTACTAAAAAAATAAAGGAACAAGAAATAAAAAAATTAAAAGAAGAGTTAAAACAGGAATATGATGTGAATAAAAAGTTAGCTTTAATTGAAAAAATAACAGATATTAAAAAAGGAAGTGTCGAAAATGAAGATTATTAAAACATTTGAAGAAAGAAAAGAAGAATTATTAAAATTAGGAAAAGAAAAGGGAGTTATTACTTTTGAACAACTGGCTGAAGCGTTAAAAGGATTAGATGTCGATAATGATTCATTAGATGAACTTTATAATGCTTTTGTCGAAAATAACATTGAAATTGTGTCTGAGGAAGAAGATTCCTCTGGAGATGCCAAAACACTTGAAAAAGAGGAACCATTAATTTTAGATGATGCCGAAATTACAAAAGATGTAAATATCAATGATCCCGTTCGTATGTATTTAAAGGAAATTGGTAAGATTAGTTTATTATCTTCGGAACAAGAGCTAGAATTATCAAAAAGAGCTGCAACAGGAGATGAGATGGCTAAAAATATTTTGGCAGAATCAAATTTGCGTTTGGTTGTTAGTATTGCTAAACGTTATGTGGGAAGAGGACTTTTATTCTTAGATTTAATTCAAGAAGGAAATATTGGTCTTATGAAAGCGGTAGATAAATTTGATTATGATAAAGGATTTAAGTTTTCTACTTATGCTACTTGGTGGATACGTCAAGCCATTACAAGAGCATTAGCTGATCAAGCAAGAACAATAAGAGTTCCAGTACATATGGTAGAAACCATTAATAAAATGGCCAGAATTCAAAGACAATTAACCCTTGAATTAAATCGTGAGCCAAGTGAAGAAGAAGTAGCTAAGAAAATGGATATTGAACCTGAAAAAATCGATACTTTCTTGC
>CAYSFO010000020.1:0-25035 GCA_964430695.1 uncultured Muribaculaceae bacterium
ACAATCGAGAAGAAATCTATGGATCAGAAATCAAGAAGCAAGCAAGAGAAGAAGGCTTACAAGAGGGCCTAAAAGAAGGTCGACAAGAAGGATTAAAAGAAGGACGTAAGGAAGGAAGAAAAGAAGGTAGAAAAGAAGGGGAAAAAACAGCAAGATTAGAAATGGTGAAAAAAATGCTTGCTGCGGATGAAGATTTTGCAAAGATACAAAAATTTACAGATTTATCTATTGATGAAATTAAGAATATAAAAGAGACTACTGAAAATCAGTAGTCTCTTTCTCTATCACTTTTTTTATTCCAATATAAGGAATTAAAGCACAATGTTTTCGATTATTTTGTTTATAAATTTCATTATATACAATACCTTCGTTTAATACTTCTTCATCATAGTCTTCTTCGTTTACCATTGCTTCAAAATTTTTAATATATTCTTTTGCTTCCAAAATCGTTTTTCCAATTAAATTTGTAATCATAATGGAGGTAGAAGATGTAGAAATGGCACAAGCTTCTCCTTGGAATTTAATATCTTTAATCCTTCCTTCTTCGATTAGAACATAAATATCAATATTATCAATACAAGATTCATTGTTAGAATTTACTTTGATGTATTTGTCATCATGTACTTCTTCTTTGTTTTTAGGATGCTCATAATGTTCTAAAATAATATCTCTTCTTAAATTTTCATCCATTATAACATCTCCTTTAATATCTTATCTTTATCACTTAATAACTCTACTAATGTATCTATTTCTTCATAGGTATTATAAAAATACAAACTAATTCGTAATGTATTGGTTACTCCTACTTCTTTTTTTAATATTTTAGCACAATGATTTCCTGCTCGTACACAAATATTATATTTATTTAAATAATAAGCCACATCTTGACTAAATATTTCAGAAACATTAAAAGAAACAATTCCACTATCGCTTTCTAAATTAATGATATCAATATGAGGAATCATGATTAATTTATCAATTAAATATTTTCTTAACTCTTTTTCATAATTTGAAATTTTATCTAAACCAATCGACTGAATATATTTTATTGCTTCCCCAAAAGCAATTACTCCCGCAATATTGGGTGTTCCTGGTTCTAGTCTCGTTGGTAGTTCTTTTAAATAAACTTCTTCTTCATTATCAAAGGATTCATTCATTCCTCCACCTAGAATGAGTGGTTCTAGTTCTTCTAATAATTCTTTCTTTCCATAAAGAACCCCTACTCCTGTTGGTCCACACATTTTATGAGCGGAAAACGATAAAAAATCGACATCTAAGTCTTGCACATCGGTTTTAATATGACCAATACTTTGAGCGGCATCGACAACCACAAAGATATTATTTTGATGAGCAAATTCGACAATTTCTTTGATAGGTCTTATATCTCCAATGACATTTGTAATATAGGCTAAACTAATCACTTTTGTATTTGGAGTGACGACTTTTTTTAAATTTTCTATTGTGACATAATGATTATCGTCTAGAGGAATGTAATTTATTTTTATTCCATTTGTTTTTGCTAAAGAAAACCAAGGCAAAACATTAGAAGCATGTTCTGATTTTGTAATTAATACTTCGTCATTTGGTTCAAGCAACTTTTCAAAAAAACCTCTAGTTATTAAATTTAAACCTTCTGTTGATCCGGAAGTAAAAATAATTTCTTCTAAATATTTGGCATTGATAAAGTTTTTCACTAACCCTCTTGTATTTTCATATTCTTGATCTACTTTGTAAGAAAGATCATAATCTCCTCGATGGGCATTTGCACTATATCTCTCATAGTATTCAACTGTTTTATCAATGACGCACTTTGGTTTTAAAGTCGTAGCTCCATTGTCTAAATAAATGATATCTTGGTTTAACATTGGAAAATCTTCTCTAAACATTTACATTCACCTCCTCAACTTTTAATTCTTCTATACTTATAATTTCTTTTAAGAATCCTTTTTTGATTAAAGAAATGGCTGTTTCTTTATTTAATCCTTTACTTTGTAAATAAAATAATTCTCTATTATCAATATGACTTATGGTTGCATTATGATTTGCGATTACAGAATTTGTTTTTACAAGTAAGTCTGGCATGATTTTAATGCTGTTGTTGTTATTTGTAAGTGTTTTAATGTCTTCTAAATAGACATTATCATTTGTAAATTCATAAATCGTTCCCATGGCTTTGATAGATAAACTTCCATTATTCTCGACACTACGAATACAAATTGTATTTTGGGCATTTGAACAATTCAATTGACTATCGATAATCAGTTCATTTTCCCCCATATAGGTACAGGCATAATTTAAATCTAACGTAGCATTTGCACTATTGTAAATTACAATTTTTGTTTTTGTATCTTTCATTTTCAAAAATAGGTCTAGTTTTAATGTACTATTTTCCTCTAAATAAATAGTGATTTGTACATTTTTTCCTAACCCTTTTATTCCACAAACCGAATTTCCTTTTACACGCAAAACAAAATTATTTGAAAGCATTTCAATGATTTTTTTTTCATCTTGTATGATTAAATCCTTTTGTTCTACTTTTATTTTATTCATGTTTATCACTTTCTACTATAATGCTTGCCCCAGAATATCCTTCTTTAAATATTTTTTCAGCTAAAGTTTTATCTCCACTTTGGATAATTGTCTTGTCTTTTAAAACATGAACAACATCTGGTTTTAGAATCTCTAACAAGCTTTTTTGGTGCGTAATAATTAAAATACTTGGTTTATACTCGTTATAATAGTCTAAAATAGACTGTGCAACTAATTTTAAAGAATCCACATCAAGGCCAGAATCAATTTCATCTAAAATAATAAAATTAGGCTCTAACATCCACATGTGTAAAAGTTCATTTTTCTTTTTCTCTCCCCCACTCATATTGTAATTAATGTCACGATGAACAAATGACTTTGGTAAGTCTAATTTTTCACACAAAGAGGTTAATTTTCGATTAAATTCTAAAACATTCATATCATTTTTATTCATGTCTGTAAGAGCTGTTCGTAACATTTCGGCATTGGTAATCCCAGCAATTTCTATTGGGTTTTGACTTACCATAAAAACGCCAGAACGTGCTACTTCCGTTGTATTCATTGAAAGTAAATCTTTATCATTTAAAGTGATTGAACCAGAGATAACTTCATAATCTGGATTTCTCATAATTACTTTCGTAATTGTTGACTTCCCAGCCCCATTCTGCCCCATTAAACAATGAATTTCTCCTGGTTTTATTTCTAAATTGAAATTTTCTAAAATGATTTTATCTAAAACTTTTACTGTTACATTTTTAATTTTTAACATAGTAAACACCCAAAGCTATTTTATCAAATCATACACGTAAAGTCTATGATTCTATTTTATTTATTAGCGATATTTATTTAAAATACTTTCTAGTTCTTTTGATTCTTCTTCACTCATATTTTCTTTTTCTAATTTTTCATTAAACCAAACAGGCTCAATGTTTTTATCAACTTTCGGATTCGTTATTCTCTTACTATATTTTTTATGTTCTTTTTCTGCTACATTCATTGCATCTTCTGCTGTTTCTATTTTTAAACGTCTCCATTGCCCTGCAATGGTTTCTACATAAGAAGCATTTAATTTATTATCATTTTTCCTTAATACATAATCAATTAAAACATTTACAACAGCAGGTTTTAAATTTAAATCAATTAATAAAGTTTCTAGTAATTTTAAATCTCGATTCGTTGGATTGCTTCCCTTATATTTACTCTTCAAAAAATCATAAGGACTTGTATTTTCAAAAACACCAATAATTTTTCCACGATTGGTATTGTCTCCAATCGGATTTTTTAAATATTCTGGTTGTGTTCGATAGACAAGTGTTGGTAATTTTCCATTATTATTATATTGATAATATTTACGAGCACTCAAACGTAATTTATCTTTATCAATATACCCTTTTTCATTAATAACTAAACGGATTAATTCTGTCATTTTTAAGGTGTCTAAATTATAAATAAATGCTAAATTGTTAATTAATTCTTTTAATTTTTTGTTTAAACTTCTTTCATTTAATATTCCTTTAGGTATGGAAGAAAATAGAAAGTCAAAATCTACTTGATCTTGCATGGTTATACCAATTTCACTTTTTCCTACAGCATCAAAGCTTACATTACTACTTGCTTTATAAGTAGTATCTAGTGTTGATGTTATATCTTGGTATTCTTTTAAATCAATTTTATATTCTCGAAATTCATTTTTTAAAAGTTCATATTCTTGTTTTCCTAAATTATTATAAAGGATGACGCTAAATATTGGATGAGCAAAAAATTCTTTAGGGCTCATAGGAGAATATAATTCATAAACATAGCTATTTACATCTCCTTGTTTTACATATGTTTTCATTAAACCAACGCTTTCTAAAGATGTTCTTGCTTGTTTAATTGTTTCTAAATCGCATTTTAAAATGGTCATTAAATGATGATGGGTATAGTCCATACTCACAAGTTCTAAACGATCTAAATCACGCCATAAAGTTAAGTATAAACTAACAGCTGCATACCCGATAATAGGTTCATAAAGACTAATCAAATTTTTACGTTCTTTATCTGTTAACATTGATTTATTCACAACTAAATATTTATCAGCAGGAAGTAAAGTAATTAGTCTCATAAAAACACCTCATATACTTTATTTATTATAAAGTATTTAGCAAAAGAAAAAAAGAGAATTTTAGTTTTTTCTTCCTAAATCCCTTTTTCTTCTCAATCTTTCGCTTGTACTATTTCCTTCTCTATCAAATTCATCGGATAATAAAACGGGATACATCGTAAGAATCCTATCTGTTCCTAAAATATTAGAAACACAAATATCATTGGTTGGTATGCCATCTACATATCCAATAGGTCTATCCATTTTAAACCTATATTGATCCATTAAATACAAATGATTGGGATTGAGATCAGATGTTCTTTTTCTTACTTCTTCTAATAATGTTTTTAAATCAAGCATATTAATAAATGGATTTAACCCTGCATTTTTTTCTCCTTCTGTATGATAGGAAATATGTTTTAATAATGCAGTATCTGAATCACATAATAATCTAAATATCCAATACCCTTGATTTAAATTATCTTCGATTTCTTGTTTACTCATTTTTCCTAAATAATAAGAAAAATAGAATTCCATGGATTTATAATCTTCTGCTTGATCTGATTTAAAATTATTTGTTCTCATTGATTTAAGTATCATATACCCTTTTTCATAATTTTGGTCCATCATGTAAGAATAACATTCTTCAAATATACTTTGTACTGTATATTTGCTATCATATCTCAATGATTCTAAAATTTCGCGCCCTTGTTTATAACGCCCTAATTGAAATTCTATGCGAGCCAAAGCAAATTTTACATTCTGTTTTTCTTCCTTATCACTAATTTGTTCATAATATGTTTTACTTGCTTGATAATTATTTTCAACAATTTCTATCTTTGCCCAAGAAAGCAGATTACTTTCTTCTCCATATTTTTTTAAAATTTCGCGAGCCTGTTTGTAATTTCCCATTTTAATATATAAATCTACTAAATAATCAACGGCTTGAGTTCTAAATTTTACATCATCTAAAGCAATGGTAAATAGTCCAATCACTCTTTTTAGATTTTTTGCATCTTTCGAAAAAGCCACTGCTTTTTTAAATTCTCTTTCTTTTCCTTCTTTTCCAACTATAATTTCTTGCATTTTTTATTCCCCCCTTATTTAACCATTTCTCTTTTTCTTCTTAAATCTTCATTCGTATTATTTCCTTCTTTATCAAATTCATCAGATACTAATATGGGATACATTGAAGTTATTACATCAGTACCTAAAATTGTTTCTACACAAATAGCATTTGTTAATTCATTGTTATGGTACCCAATAGGTCTATCCATTTTCATTTTATATCAATCTATTAAATTAAAATGATTAGGATTCATTACAGAAATATGTTTTTTAATTTCTTCTAATAATCCGTCTAAATTTTTACCTTCTAAAAAATAACCAATCGATTCTTTATATTTTGGGTTTCTATGTTTATTCATATGTTTTTTTAGCGTCCTATTAGAAGAATCAAGTAATCGACATATCAAATAATCATTAGTCCATTCAGAAGGAATGCTTAAAGTATCCATTCTTTTCATCAAATACAACAAATAAACGTTTAATTGATTGCAGTTTCTCAATTGATTTGCTGTAAGAGTACTTTTATCCATAGTAACAAGAATATCATACGCTACTGCATAATTTTTTCTTATAATATTTAAATAAATGAATTCAATTGGTGCTTGATTTAAATATTTTCCTTCTGCACGTAACCTTTCTAACATTTCTCTAGCAATTTCATATTCTCCTAATTGTACCTCTAATCTTGCTATGGCAAGACGAGATTTATCTTGCACTACAGAGTCCAAACATTTTTCATAATAACTTTTACTTGCTTCATAGTTGCATTCTGCAGATTCTAGTAACCCACAAGAAAACATACCCGCATTTTCCTTAGCATATGTTTGTAACAATTCTCTAGCATGTGCATAATTTCCCTCTTTTATATCTAAAGATACTAATTTATCAAGGGCATATTTTGCATATTTTTCATCTTGAAGTTCTAAATACAAATATTTTCTAGCATTTTCATAATCCTTTTTTTTCAAATAATAATTCGCCAATTCATAAACACTTTCATTTCCAATTAACCCCATATAAAAAACCCCTTTAATCGACAACTATTATACACAAAATCAAAAAAAAGTCAAATTCTCCTTTATGAGATTTGACTTTATAGCAGATTTTAATTTCTTAAGAATCAGATTCTTCTTTTATTGTTATTAACCCTTTTTCTACCTCTTCTAATGCACGGCCCAATTCTTTTTTGTTGTAATATTCATTATCATTCATTTGATAATGATCCTTTTCACTCATTTGTTTACTTCTAATAGAAGCAACATGAACTAAAGTGTATTTTGAATCTACAATATTTAGTAATTTGTCTATTGATGGGTATAACATATCATCACATCCTTACAATACTATAATACTAAACAATGTGTAAACGTTACAATAGTTTCACCATTTTTTGACAATTATTTTACGAGTCTGCGCAAAGCATTTAAAATTTCAACCATGGCCCACGTATCTTGTTTACAATAAGTAATTAAAGCTTCATATTTTAAAGTATATTCTTCTTTGCTCATCTTATTATAATTGGCATATTCAACAATCGCATCTGTACCATTTTTGACAATCAAATCGTTATAGCTTAAATCACTAAACACTGGCAACGTTTTTTTAATCGAAAAAGAACCTGATAACCTTTTATCATAAAAATTAAAAGTTTTTGCTCTTTCTTCATCAAATCCTAAATCCATATACATTTTTGAATTTGTATTCACAAGCCATAATAAATCAAATCCTCTGTCGTATAGTTTCATTAAATCCGTACGATATTTAGGAAACATTTTCGCAAGTTCTTTTATTCTTCCTTTTTCAAAAGCAACATTTTGAGCAAATAGAGTTCCTTCATTTGGGTTCATATATTCTAACATTAATTTAATCATTTCTTCTCTTTCATCTTGATGCGTTTTTGCTAAGAATACAATATTATCTTTATCTTTATCACAAACACCAGGTTCACGTTCAATATGCAAACTAAATTCAAAAGGGGACTGTATATAAGGCCATTCTCCTCGGAATCTTGGTACGGGACAAGGCATGGTTTCAAAATCTAAATGATAGATTGGATATTTTAATTGTTTTAATCCAATTTCTATCTTTTCTTTATCTACGTATACTTTATCAAAAGCTAAGCTTTCTCTTTGCAATTGATGTACTTTTTTTGTTATCCAGCTTTCTGGAACATCAAGCATATTTAAATACCCTTCATTAATTAGTTCTAATCCTTTAATACGCATTCCATCTTCTTTCACAAATCCAAAACCGTTATGAATATAATTTAAGCTTGAATTTTTAGAGGGAATCCGATTCCCACAAACAGGAGTAAAAAACTTACATCCACTTTGTTTTTTATAACCACAACTGTCTTTTAAAGGACTAGGAGATGCATCTAATGCATTTAAAAATTTTTCTATTTTTTCACGATCTGCATCTACAAATTTTTGATAATCCTCTGTTACTTTTGTCATATCAAAAAAAGTGATTAATTCATTTCCATTGTCATCCGGATGATAAACAGGTTTACCATCTACATAAGTTCCGTCAAAAATATAATCAGCATTTAATACGCCTAGATAATAATGAAAATTTTTTAATTTTTCTTCTGTATGTGTACTTTGGTATTCATGTTCAATGAAATATCTTTGAATCGCTAAGTCATAAATATATTGTCCTAAACGATAACGATCAAAAAATTTATTATAATGTCTTTCATAATCCTTTAAGGGCATTTCTGCTTCTAAATCATAATTAGGAAGTTCTCCTTTTAAATAATTAATATTCCCTATTCTTTGCCATATAGAAAATTTATCACATTTTTTATGTCCCGCTAAAAGTTCCATATACTTTTTACTCGTTGTTGCTTTTACTTCAATAATATTGATTTCCTTTTCGTTTTCATTGTAAATATCAACATAACACAAATATTTTATACCATGTAAAGAAAAATCAAAACACTCTTGCTCTTTTGTTTTTTCCGCATAAGTTGATTTTCCGCCAAAAGTTTTTTCACTAATTCGCCCTGCTTCTACTTCTACAAGTTTGTAATAATCCATCATCGCTTCTAATTGACGATTCACTTTATCTACTAAATCTATCTCTTCCCCTGTTTCTTCGTTTATTTCATACATAGAGCCTACGATTTCACTTAAGTTTTCTTGTAGTTCTTCCTGTTTATACTCTTTGTAACTAATATCCGCCTCTAACTTGTCACGTTTTATTTCCTCTAAACTTGCATACCTAGGACATCTCGTATAATTGATAAAATTCGTCTTTGTGATTGCCATAAGAATCTATTTTAAAATTTCTACAGAAACACTATCAGTTTCGGCATTATAACTTAGTTTTATTTTTTCATTTGCATAAATACGGTCATCATCTACTAAATACTCAGCCTCTGTTAAATCTTTTCCTGTTATATAAGCTTCTTTTTCTTTTAAAGAATCAATTATACTATTTGCATAAACCGTAGCACTTTTAATTAAAATCATCTCTCTCGTTTGTTCCATATTTACTTCTGTATCTTCTAAAGCATAACTCACTTTATTAATAGCAAAAAGAGAAATGATTCCCATTACTACAATAATTATAATTAATTCTGGAATTGTATATCCTTTACTATTCACTTCTATCACCTATATATTATTTTATCACATATTTAATAAAAGATAAAAAGAAAAAATCTCGAAAATCGAGATTATTTACAGCATTTTGGTTCGTATACTTCTGATGATTCATCTTCTTCAGAATAGCTATAGCAAGGTTGATAAGTATGTCTATAAATATGATGGTTAATCATTTTTGTATGACATGGAATAATATGAGGCACTTCATAGTTAATGACTCTATGACAACATGTTACTTGTGGACATTCATAGATAGGTGGGCACATCATCGTTTGTGGTTGTGCACAACATCCCATTCCCATCATTGAAGACATAGGCATTCCCATACCCATTTCCATATTCATAGAATTTCCAGTTTCTGTAGTTGAAGTAGCTTCAGGAAACACACTTGTATCCATACAACGATTGAATTTCATTAATACCATTTCCTTTCTAGTCTATTTTATGCCATTAAAAAAATGGTGCTTATGACAATACACCAATTCTTTAATTACTTTTAGTTTATAAAATATTTATATTTACATGTGTAAATAATTTGCATCCTTACTTAAACCTGGCATAGCTAAAATATTACCAAAATAAATTGTTATAAAGCCTGCTCCACTAAACAATTTTATGTCTTTCACTTCCATACTAAAATCTTTGGGATAGCCTAAAGTTTTAGCATTATCAGTAATGGAGTATTGTGTTTTAGCTACACAGATTGGTAAATTTTTAAACTTACTGTTTTCTAAAAGTTCTAATTTTTGTAAAGCTGAATCTGTATATAAAATTTCTTTTGCACCATAATTTTTTTGACAAAATTTTTCAATTTTTTCTTTTATACTATCATGCACATCATAAGAATAATTCACTTTTATTGGTTCTTTTTGAGATAATTCTATTACTTTTTCTGCAGCTTTTATTGAACCACTACTTCCATCTAAATAGCCTGTACTTATGCTAAATAAAACATTTTGTTTTTCTACATGATTTTTAATATAAGAAATCTCTTCTTCTAAATCATTCTCGTGTTTATTTAAAATGACTAATACGTTTTTTGTATATTTAAACATATTATTTATATGATAATCTAAATTGCAAATTCCACTTTCTAAATTTCCATTTCCATTGTGTTTTAAACTTTGGATTGTAGTATTTAAAACAACTACATCTGGAATTAAATTATTATTCTTTCTTGTTACAATGTCATAAAATTTTAATGCTCCCATATCACTACCAAAACCAGCCTCTACAACTGTAAAGTCAAAATGATGTAAAGCATAATTTGTGGCAATAATGCTACTTGTACCATGCGCAATATTTGCAAAAGGACCTCCATGAATAAATGCCAAATTATTTTCTAAGGTTTTCACAACATTTGGTTTTATGGCATCTTTCAAAAGTAGAGATAATGCATTTGTACATTGCAAACTAGATGCAAATACTTCTTCATCATCATAAGTATATCCCACTAAAATATTGTCTAAACGTGCTTTTAAATCTTCTTCATCTTTAGCTAAACATAAAATAGCCATGAGTTCTGATGCTGTACTAATATTAAAATGTGCTTTATAGCCACCAATTTCTATATTTCTTAAACTACGATCATTTAAATCCATGCATCTTTCATGCATGATTTTAGATGGGTCTAACTTTAATTCATTTCCTTGATAAATATGATTATCAATGATTGCAGAAAATAAATTGTTGGCTGTGGTAATTGCATGAATATCTCCTGTAAAATGTAAATTGATTTCTTCTTCAGGAACAACTTTCGCACATCCTCCACCTGTTGCTCCCCCTTTTGTACCAAAAACAGGTCCTAAAGAAGGCTCTCTTAAAACGACTGCACTAGTAATTCCTAATTTATTTAATGCGTCTGTTAGGCTAATGGCAAGTGTTGTTTTTCCTTCCCCATA
This sequence comes from uncultured Muribaculaceae bacterium, assembly GCA_964430695.1. Taxonomy (GTDB): domain Bacteria; phylum Bacillota_I; class Bacilli_A; order RF39; family UBA660; genus MGBC108787. Next base: position 11,193 of record CAYSFO010000020.1, read on the forward strand.
TTTAGTAGGAGAAGTAGATGTTACTAAAACGAGTTTGCCTCTTTTTTTTATATCTTTATAATTTTTGATTTTAGCAATATCTTCTCCATAAAAGAAAAGGTCTTCTTCCTTCCATCCTTTATTTTTTAAGATATCTTTTAAATGGCTTGTTTTCATTTTCCACATCCTTTAAAATGGCATTTTCATATTTCCAGAACTAACCATTTTCATCATTTTTTTCATTTCTTCAAATTGTTTTAGAAGACGATTAACTTCTTCTACACTTCTTCCACTACCTTTTGCAATTCTTTGTTTTCTTGTTGCTTTTAAAATTTCAGGATGTTTTCTTTCGTAAGGGGTCATGGACAAAATAATTGCTTCGACATGGGCCATATCTTTTGGATTAATATTGATATCGTTGATCCCCATCTTTCTAGCCCCAGGTAGCATTTTCAAAATATTCTCAAGAGGCCCTAACTTTTTGATTTGCTTTAAAGTAGATAAAAAATCTTCTAAGTCAAAAGTTCCTTTTTTCATTTTTCTTGCAGTATCTAAAGCATCTTCTTCACTTATCACACTTTCCACTTTATCTGCAATGGATAAAATATCACCCATATCTAAAATACGATTAGCCATTCGTTCTGGATAGAATTCTGAAAGACCATCTAGTTTTTCTGAATCTCCGACAAATTTTATTGGAATATTAGTTAAGTGTCTTACAGATAAAGCAACTCCACCTTTCGTATTTCCATCTAGTTTTGTTAAAATGGTTCCTGTCATATTTAGCGCATCATTAAATCCATTAATGACATTAATCGCATCTTGACCCATCATAGCATCAATAACTAAAATCGTTTCATCAGGACTCACTTCACTTGTAATATCTTTTAATTCTTGCATTAAAGATTCATCAATTTGTAAACGTCCTGCTGTATCAATAATGATATAATCTTTTTTATTTTCTTTTGCATAAGTTACTGCATTACGAACAATTTGAACGGGATTCACTTTTCCTTCTGTATAAACTTCAATATTCAAACTTTTTCCAATCGTTTCTAACTGTTCAATGGCAGCAGGTCTATAAATATCACAAGCAACTAGCATCGGATTTTTAGCATGCTTTTTTCTTAAAAAATTAGCAAGTTTTCCTGCGGTCGTTGTCTTACCACTTCCTTGTAATCCTACTAACATTAAGACAGTTGGACTTTTACTCATTTCTAAAGGAACATAATCCCCACCTAAAAGACTTACTAATTCGTCTTTTACAAGTTTTATAAATAATTCATCAGGTTTTAAACTTTTAGCAACTTCCGCACCAATTGCTTTTTCTTTGATACTTGCAATAAACTCTTTTACGACAACATAGTTAACGTCTGCTTCTAAAAGAGCCATTCTTATTTCTCTTAATGCATCTGTAATATTTTCTTCTGTAATACGTCCCATACCACGAATATTCTTTATTGCATTAGTCAGTCTATCTCCCATATATTCGAACATCGTATATCACCTTATTTTCTAATTTTTTTCTTATATTCTCTTCTTCTTTATTTTAACACTATAAAAAATTCATAATTTGTCTAATGAAATCATATCACATATTTTCTTTTTTTTCATAAAATATAGACTTAATATCAAATTTTAATATTTCTATAATCTATAAATAATTGGTAATAAACTATTATGCTGATTTATTAAAATGTTTTCAATTCAGAATGAGATAAAATTATTTTCTACAACTTTAGCAATTTTTATCAAAAGTAAAAAAGAAAACAACTCCATTACCTAAATATAATAATGTAGTATATTTCTTTAACCAAAAAGTAAATGAATGTCTACTATGACAATGAGAAGTGTTAATTTTCACCTTATAACCATCAAGCATGAGAAATTTTTTAAACTTATAAAACAAGTTCATCTTGAATTTCTAGCAACATATTTTGATTATATTCTAAAAAATATTCTCTTATTTCTATTAAAGATTCTTTTCTAAAACATTCTGGAGTTAAACTGATTAACTTTCTCACAAATAGTTTAGTATAGGGCGTTTGATACTGAATTTTCAATTTTATAACATATAAGAAAATTTCATATGCTTCTGAAAAAGGTATATTGTCAAGTGTCTTCCCTCTTTTTTCACATTCATGCAAAAAATCTTCAAAAGATCTTTCAAAATCTTCCAAGACTAAATGCATAGATGCTTCCACATAGTCTCCTGCCCTCGCAGAATAATGCTCAGAACCTGTGACAACAAGCAGTTCCAACAATGATTGCTCAACAAATTTAATGGTCATTAAGTGTCTACAAAAATCTTTCTGCAATTCAGACAATTTTCCATGTCCAAAACCATGTTTAAAAGTCTTTACCATTTCTCTAGCTTTTTGTGGATTGTAATAGACATCTAATTGAATTGCTAATTCTTTTAAATTATACTTTTCAATAATCCGTTGCCATATATCATCATCATAAATTGTATATGCCATATTTCTTTCTCCTTATTATTGTAATTTAAATCATACTAATAAAAATAGCACCAACAGTATAAGTTGGTACTAACTCTAATTTTTGGAATAATACCTAACTATCCAAAACTAGGCATTCCTTTTTATTCTTTGCAAGTTTTCTTGCTAAATAAATAATAGCGCAAAAAAGGTCTTTTGACAAGAATACCAACATTTGATTTTGTAAATAATTTCCTTGCTTAGCTATACTTTGATAAATCTTTTTTCTGTTTCAAATAGATTATTATATTCAATTTCAGATAATTCCTGCTTTCTTGTTTGAATAGCAAAGTGAGTTTTACCTAAAGCAACTACTTCTTTTCTTGGATCTCCATTTTGAACAATTAGATAACAAGCATATCTATTTAATTTATAATCGTTAATTTTTTTTGTTGCGCCCTTAGGCATTTTTGATGTTTTGTTGATATCAACAAAACATTCAGATACATTATAGTCACTATTTCTGCATACATTTTTTGCCTAAAAAGGCTTTTATTTTAAGTTTTTTCTTATAGGGTTATGCACACAAATATGAGACAACTCATTTGTATTTGATGTATAAATTATATCGTTAGTATAAGTATTAATTGACACGTTTATTTCGTTCTCTTCAGCACTTGAGCACTTAGATTATCTTTTAATAGAGATAATATTTTAATTTCTTTTTCTTTTACTTCATCTATATTAATTTTAAAGTATTCTGCCAGTTCATTATCAGTATAATTTTCTTGAAACTTTAGCATTATAAATAATGCATCTTCTTGTGGCAAACTTGACAATACTTGCATCATTGTTGAACTAAACATTGAACTATCTAACTCTTCAAATTGATTATTAGGATCTGCAATAGAATCAATCATTTTTTTATTTTTATTATCAGAAAATTGCGAATTATCAAGTGAAGTACTAGGAATATTTTTTTTATAACTTTCTATATATCTTCTAAGATTTCCTTTTAAGGTTAAATCAATAAATTTAACTATTTGTCCTTCTGTATTTAAACAAATATTCTCTATAACCTCAAGAAAAATCAATTTGAGTTCACTAGAAAAATCATCAACAATATTTCTTTGTGCTTTAATGCCATATATATCACACATATAATATACAATTTTATGAATATGTTTTCGTTGTTTATTTAATATCTCACTTCTAGTATCATAAAGTTTGCTTTTATATAACCCTATCAAATCATACAGGCGAAATTTATCAATATTAATGTATGTTGATTTACTAATTTTATTAATTAGCAAAAATAATTCCTCAATCCTTTTATCAGTTAAAATTTTATTATCTTGTTGATCTTTACTATCATGAAAATACCATATCATATTAATAACTTGAATATATGAAAAATCCTTTTCAATTAATTCTAAAACACAATCATAATTAATTTTAAGAAAACAACATATACTTTTTATTTCGTCTGGATTGTAAATCTTCATTTTTTCTAAATTTATAAAAATGTCATTAATCCTTTTAATATGTAATTTTTTCTCATATTCTTCTATTGAATTTTTAATTCTATCAATATCAGTATCAAATTTGTCTTGATTTTCTAGCCTTTTAATTCTTTGATATATAGCAAAATAAGAATACCCATTTTTATCACAAAATTTTGATAAAGTCATATTATCAAAATAATATTTTTTTCTATTAATTGGATTAGCTATATAGTCATCAACAATATTTTCTATTGATACACTTTCATTTGATTTTAAATATCTATCAACAATAGTATTATAACTAATTCCCGTTTTATTACAAAATTGGATTAGTGGTTCTCCATTATAAAAATATTTCAAATTATTTGCTTTATATGATTCTACACATTCATTTACTATTTCTTGTAATGGGGCATCACTTGTTTTTCTTTTATTCCATATAGACCCTCTTATCGACTTAACATTCAAATCATTTTTTGCACAATAATCTTTCAAAGGTATTCCTTGATAATAATATACTATGCCATACCTATTAATTGTCTCAATCGCTTCATCTATTAATTTTCCTGTATCTAAATTTTTATCTTTTGATTGTTTACTATTTATATAAGAAACAATACCAGAATATGATAAATTATTTTCTTTACAATATTGATGTAAAGTCATATTTTTATATAAATATTTTGGAGTAAAAGGCTGATATATATTTATAATTTCTTCTACTAATTCATTATCATTTAAATTAATATATTTTTCTTCATCTTTATGTTTATGTATATAATTGATAATATTATGATAGTTAATATCATTTTCTTCACAATATATCTTTAAAGGTATTCCATGATAGTAATATCTGTATCTACTATGATTTTCACTTAAGTATAAATCTATAATTTGCTCATCATCTAAAGTAGGATTTTCTTCCTTATTTCTACGAATATAGTCTGTAAGTAAACTATAGGATATGTCTGGGTTATTTCTGCAATATTCAATTAATGGAATTCCATGATAATAATATTTGACATTATTATATTCATATTCATCTAATGCTACTCTTACTAATTCTTCATTTGTTAAATTAGGATTTTCTTCTTTTAATTTATTAATTCTATCATATATGGTGCTTACGTTAATATCTTTATTTTGACAATATCTATTTAAAGTAATTCCTTTATACATATATTTTATAGACTTGCCATAATTTTCAACAACTATATCTACTATTTCTTGTTCAGAATAATCTTTAAATTTTGGATTATTCTTTTTTCTAGATATTCCCTTTATAATTGCATTATAACTTATTCCATGTTCCTTACAATATTCTGCTAACGGAATTCCATGATAATAATATTTTTGCGTAACATCACCACCCAACTGATTGCCTATTAGTGTACTCTAATTTTGCAATTTTGACTATATAAATTGATAAAATTATCTCAACGTTTATTATTTTTATCTAGAAAATATTGCTAACTGGAATATTTTTGCTAAAAACCGCATTAACAAAGAATTGTGCTAATAAATTTTTTGTAATTGATACTGTAAATTCAATTTATATTTAATTTGTTAAGAATTTTGTTTATTTTATTAAGAATTGCTACAAATTTAGTAAAAGAAATAATAGCATTAGGTATAGGCAAATATATCTTATCATTATCTTCATATAAATATGCATATTTTAAGTTTTTTCTTAAATTCACCTCTAATAAAAAAAGCCCATAATATCAAATACTACGAACTGTAAAAAAACTCACAAACCATATTACAGGTATGTGAGTATTGACTTCAATGGTAGCGCCGGGGAGATTCGAACTCTCGACCTACCGGGTATGAACCGGTTGCTCTAGCCAACTGAGCTACAGCGCCATAAGAACAATATAATAATAACATATTTGAAAAAGTCTGACAACACAAAATTTTACTTCCTTTTTTTGTTATGTTATAATCAATGGCGGTGAAAATTTATGAACCAACAAAACAAATTCAAACTAGTTATTTTTACGCTTTTAAAATATATAAAATTGTTTTTTGGTAGTATCTTCCGTTTTTTTACTCGCCTTTTTTCAATAAATAAAAAGCCAAAGTCTATATTATTTTATGAGGAAGAAAAGAAAAATATAATAAAAAAGGAAAAGAAGATTACAAATATTTCGGATTATCACGAAGAAGCTCCGATAAATAAGGATATTAACTCTCCTTTTTCCATCTCTCTAAAAGATTTAAAATATATCATTTTATTAATCTATTGTGAAGAATTGAGAATACCAAAAGAAAATTTAAATAAGGAACAAATAGAAGTTTTAGAAACAATAAACAGTAAAACAATTCCAATCATTGAAAAAGAGATAAATTTACAAAAAATAAATAATGATACTCTTTTAAAAGAAAGAATACATGATATTATTCAGATGCAATTAGAAAATCAAAATATTTATACTAAGAATACAAATCAAAAAAGGATTGCAGAACCTACAGTAGAAAAAAAAGAATTGAATACTACAAATGTTATAAATCAAATACCAGAAGAAATATTTTTTCAAGAAGATGGAAAGGACATAGATTCTACTACAAAAATAATCCCGTCAAGCATACCAGAAACGAATTATAAAGCTATTGAGAAATTAAAAAATGCTTATATAGTCCAAACTTTTGATAATACCTATTTTTTAATGAATAAAGATGGAAAGAAAATATCAAGTGAATTTAATGATAAAATAATTGATTTTGTGGGAAATTACTTGAAAGTTTTAAAAGATGATAAATACACTATTTACAAATTAAATGGAGAGAAATTAGAAGATACAGATTATTTAGATATTACTTTAGAAGATGATTATTATATTGTTCTTACTAAAGATAAAAATTTAGACATAAAATTAGATATTCATAAATATGAGGATAAGGATTTTAAATTATCCCCTACTATTCTTGTTGATAGAGATAACTATAAAACAGATTATAAAGTTGTAAAAGAAAATAATATCTTTAAAATAAAAATTAAAAGTAATGATAAAACATATTATGTAGATAATCGGACGGGCTTAACACAAGATGAACCATCTATAGATATTGATATTATTGAAGAGGAAAAGCCCATTTTAGAAAAACAACTTTCAGAAAAAACAATAGAAGAACTAAAATTCGAAACAAACAAAGAGGAATTACAACAAGAGATAAAAGAAATGAAAGATGAAAAAGTATTATTAAAGGATAAAGAGGAGAAAAAGCTTCAAAAAAAAGAACAAGAGACCTATAAAGAAATTAACTTTTCCTTAATAGATAGTAAAGCTAAAGCAATTGTTTTAGATAGTCAAGTGGAAATTAACAAAGAAGAATTAGAAGATAAAGAATATGAATTTTTAGAAAATAAAATCAATCAATTATTAAATGAGATTGATGTACAAAAAAGAAAGAAAATAAGTCAACAAGATTTAAATAAGTTAATTTTAGAAGAACAAAAACTTAAAAATTTAAAAACAAAAATTCAAAATCAAAAAGAAGTAGATATTGAAAGTGAAAAACAATTATTAAAACAAGACATGACAAATAAAGATTTAACAAAATTAGAATTAGAACTTGAAAAACTACATTTTGAAAATCAAATTGACTTTAATGCCTATATGTTAGAACAAGCAGAAGATTTGGAATTAATGAGTAAAAAACAAACTTTTGGAATAGAAAAAGAATTATTAAAAAGAAAACTAAAAAAAGCAAATAAAGCAATGAAAATTACGTCTCTACTCGCTCTACCTTTTATTAAAAATAAGTATTTTCGATATTTTACTATTGGATTATTTGTGCACTCGCACTTAAGTTTTTTTCATCAGATTTTAAAGCATAAAACAAAAAATTATACAAAAGAAGACATCTCTATCAAAAAAGGACAAGATGCTTTTGAAGAAGCATTAATGCTCACAAGTAATAATATTGAATATTTAAATGAATTAGAGGTAATGGCTTTAAAAAAATATCCAGAACTCCAATTTGATCACGAATATTTCTATCAATTGCAAAGTTTAAAAAATTCTTTATTAAAGCAAGAAGAAAAATTATTGAAAAAGAAAGAGATGCTACATAAGTATCATTTAAAAAAGCAATCTTATACAAGAAAATTAGAGAAAAAAAAGAAAGTTGCTTAAAAAGGTAGAATTAAAACGTAAAAATCAAAAATGGAAGAAAACATGCAAATAAATTGACATATAATTAAAATAGTGATATTATAACAACCATTAAAAAAAGAGGGGTTTGGGTAAAAATGAGTAAAGTAAAGAATGATAAGGGATATTTTTTAGATGTACCTGTTGTAGATATGAAACATTTTGTACTTTTACTACTAGCAGGTTTAGCATGTAAATCTCCTTATGAATTTTCAACAAAAACCATAGCTGTTTTACCAGCAAATTATAAGGAAATTATTCAAACAATTATGTATGGAGAAAATGGTTTGGGAATCAGGTTTTCTCAGTTAATTGATATTGATGCTTATTATGAACATCAACTAGCTTGGGAAAAAAAATTAGGAAATATGATTCAACAAGTTGTAGCGGATTTAGGAAAAACTTTTGGTTATAACTTTGAAAATGACTCAATTGAAATTCCTTTTACTTCTGAAGAGATTGTTTCTATCAAAAGACAATATGATATAAATGCTTTAAACAATATGGAACTTTTTACGAGCTATTTTACAGATTTATCAAAAGATTATATTTTTAAAGGTAGAAATTCTCAACTACAAGATAAAGAAAGGAAACGAGAACGTATTAGAAAAAAGGATGCATATAGCCGTTTCCTTACTAATCAATTAAAAGGAATTAAAACGGAAATACCATATGACCTTAATATAGATAATTAAAAAAAAGATTAGAGTGGATAACCCTAATTTTTTATTTTATGAAAAAAACTTTATCTCTTAAATCCATCTTGAAATATAAATATTTCTAATAGTATCTTCTTCATAATGGTTAAAAATTTGAATAATACTTTCTACTATTGAACGCAAAACATCTGTAGTTTTCTTTATTTTAACCTTATATATTTCCTGTTGCATTCTACGTCTAAATAAATAATCATCTATATATTTTCCAAGGACATAATCAATTTTTTTCACCATATTTATTTCTTCTATATTTGCAATATCTGCTTTAAAAATAAAATCTTCATATATTTTAATTAACTTTTCAGTTACACAATCTTCTTCAAAATATTCAAAATTAATAATACGATAAAAGTTTGGACAATTTTCTAAAACTAACTTATTATTGCTCAACTTGTTCAATCTTTACAACCTCCATCTAGTATAGATACATCATACTACAACTTAATCATTTTGTAAATAACTTAACTTATGTTATAATTGGGATAATAGATGGAGGTTATGCTATTGGCAAAGCGATTAAAATTAAAAAAGAAAGTGTTACATATTGGAATTGTTGCAATTACGATTCTCTTAATAGGTAGTTTTTTAGGAATTAAATCTTATAAAGAATTTAGGTATAAACAATCTTATGAATATAAATTAATTGAACATGGATATTCCCTTGAAGATGCGCAAACCTTACTTAAATTTTATAAACAAGAATCTGATTTAAATCATCTTCTAGAGATTGATAAAAACACTCTAATATTGGAATTTATTAAAGAAAAATATTTTATTCACAAAAATTTAGACCGTTATCTTACATATGCAAAAAAAAATAAAGATACATCTAATAAAGATATCGTTGCTCTTGTAAATGTGAATCGTGATTATGACTTTTATGAGGAAATTATAGAAAGTGATTCTTCCAAAGGAAATCTTGTAAATGTAAATAAATACTATACTCTTTCAGAAAATTTTGAACCAGAAAATATTAAAAAGATAAGTGTTCAATATTCCTATGCGGGAAATAGTATTACAGAAGAAGCAAATGATGCTTATATATCCATGTGGAAAGCCGCTTATCAAGAGGGATATAAATTAATTGTTAATTCTAGTTACAGAAGTTACCAATCACAAGAGGAAGTTTATAATAACATTAAAAATGCAAAAGGAACAAAAGAAGCGGATAAAGTTGCTGCCCGACCAGGACATTCAGAACACCAAACAGGATTAGCTATTGATGTATTTGAAATAAATAATCAATCCACTTCTACTTTTAAAGACTCCCCTGCTTATACTTGGTTAAAAGAAAATGCTTATAAATTTGGCTTTATTGAAAGATATCCTGAAGAGAAAGAATATTTAACCGGTTATAGTTTTGAAGCATGGCATTGGCGCTATGTTGGCGAAGAAGTGGCTAAAGTAATTCATCAAGAAAATATAACGTTTGATGAATATTATGCTTATTATATAGAAAACCAAGCTTAGTTGCTTGGTTTTAATTTTTCTAAAATTTGTTGATTACCTTTATATACCCACATATTTTGTTCTTCTAAATACATAAAATCACTCATTAATCCATGTTCAAAATCCAAAATGTAATATAATTCACTTGATGTAAATGATAAATCTTCCCTATATACATTTGAAACTCGTTCTTCTATACTTAATGTTTCTAAAAGAGCAATGTTTATTCCACTTAAAAATTCATAATATCTAAAATCCGTTTTCATATCTTCCATTCGATAATATGATTTCGTAAAACTATTTAAAATATCTTCATTTATATTGCATTCCTCCGGAATATCAATTCCTTTTAAAAAGTAGTTTTGATAAATATTCCATAAATAATTTGCTCTATTTGTTAAATTATAGGAAAAACATTGATTAAAAACAGTTCTTTCTATAGCACTAAAATAATTATTACCCTTTTGAATCAATTCATTTACTATTCGATCAGATAGACCATATTTTTGACATAAAGATTTTAATTGTATTCCTAAAAATATATGTTTTGTATTTCGAACATGTTGCTTCCCAAAGGATGAAGCAATAGCATCATATAAATTCATACCTTTTTGCATATTTATGTAAACGGAAGAACTATTCAATCCTTGTTTCACTAAAAATTCATGAACGTTTTCATGTTCCATTGGTAACCCTTGCTTACGTAATTTTTCTAAAAAAACTTCCTCTAATTTTTTTGCTTCTTGCTGTTCAGAAATGATGGTATCCAAAGTTTTTCCATGTTTCAATCCTCTATAAATTGTTTTAGAAGAAATATGATTTTTCCTTCCTAATTTTGCTATAGTTAAGCCATTTGTTTTTTTATTCTTTAATTGTAAACAATAATCAAATGCTTCTTGGGCAGTCCAACCTAAATTTCGTTTATCATAATATGTTTGGCTTGGTATCTCTAATTCTTTAATCAATTGTAAAACATTTTCTTGTTTTCCATTATAATTAACGCTTTCGTTCCACTTCATAATGTAATCCCCTTTAAATGCTAGTATTATAATCTCTTTTCACAATTTTTGTCAATTACAAAGATCACAAAATACCCTTTTAAAAAACAAGCTTAATCGCTTGATTTTTGCAATTTTCTTAATACTTCTCTATTACCACTGTAAACCCATACTTGATGTGATTCAATATAAGTAAAGTCTTTCATAAGACCTTGATCAAAGTCTAATATGTAATAAAGTTCACTTAAAGTAAACGAAACATCTGAATCAGTTAAAAGAACATTTTGTACTCGTTCATCAAGACTTAATAACTTATAGGCAGAAATTCCAATACCTTCTAAAAATTGATAATAAATGAAATCTCTTTTAATATGCTCCATACGATTATAACTTACTACAAAACTTTCTAATTCTTTATCTGTTACTTTATCTTGAATATCTAAGCCTTTTAAAAACTCACTTTGATAAATTTTCCATAAATATTGAAATTTTCTTACATCATTTTTAAAGGCAGAAAAAGTACGAGCAAACACTTCTTTTTCAATAGCCTCTTGATAACTAAAACCTTTTCGCAACCAAAAGTTTAATTGATTAGAGTCTAATTTATATTTTTGAGCAATTGATCTTAACTGAACACCAAAATATTTAGCACTTCTTCCCAAGTTATTTTCCCTTATAATTAATGAATCTTGAACAGCATCATATAAATTCATACCCTTTTGAATTCCTTTATGAATTCTTGTTAAATTTAATTGTTCGCGATTGCAAAAATCAGTTAAGCTAGCATATTCTAAAGGCAAGCCTATTTCGCGTAAATACTCCAACGTTTGAGCCTCTTTTTCTTTCTTTTCTTTTTGATATTTTACTATTTCCTCTTGTGACATACCTTTATGAAATCCTCTACTAATTGCATTTGTAGATATTTTCGTTTCTTTAGAAATTTGTTTTATAGTAACATTAGTAGCTTTTTGCTTTAAATCCAAACAATACTTAAAAGCTTCTTGAGCAGACAAACCTTTTTTTCTTTTATTATAATATACAGTTCTATTTAAATCTAATTCTTTGAAAATTTTTAATATTTGATATTCTTTTCCTTCATGTATGACAGTTCTATCCTCATACTTATTATTCAAAACTTTCAACCCCCTTTAAAAACTGGAATTATTATACTTCATACTTTTAAAATGTCAAGAAAAAATACCCTTTCGGATATTATTTTAAATTACTAATAATTTCATCTTTTTTCATAGTAGAATAACCTTTTACACCTTGTTCTTTTGCAATAGCTTTTAATTCTGCTAGAGTCATTTTACTATAATCTTTTTTGGCTTCTTTTTTAGGAGATTCTTTTACTTCTTTTTCTGTTTTCTCTTCTTTTTTTGCAGTGACAGTTTTCTTTTCAACTTTTTCTTCTTTTGCTATTGTTTTTTCTACTTTCTTTCCACTTTTTAAATCATCCTTAGCAATATCTACTAAATTTGTAAATGATTTTGGATCATCAATAGCAAGTTCTGATAACATTTTTCTATTTACTGTAATACCTGCAATATTTAAACCATTAATGAATTTAGAATAGCTAATATCATTTTCACGACATCCAGCATTGATTCTTGTAATCCATAATTTTCTGAAGTTTCTTTTATTCGCTCTTCTATCACGATACGCATATTCTCCACTATGGAAAACTTGTTCTTGTGCTGTTTTATATAATCTATGTTTACTTCCAAAGTAACCTTTAGCTTCTTTTAATACTTTTCTTCTTCTGTTTTTAGAAACAGTTCCACCTTTAACTCTTGTCATTTATAAAACCTCCTACTAGATTACTGACTTAATTCTGTCAGTATCTCCTTTACTTAATGTTCCTTTAACCCTTCTTTGTCTTACTTGCTTAGCACTATCTTTATTTGTTTTATGGTTTCCACCACTCTTTTTATAAGATAATGTTCCATTCGCTCTTTTTTTGAAAACTTTACTACTTGCTTTATGTGTTTTTTGTTTTGGTCCTTTAGCCATAATACATCCTTCTTTCTTACTTTTCTTTTTTAGGTGCTAAAATGATATACATAACTTTCCCTTCCAATTTTGGTTCGGTTTCTATTTCTGCATAATCACTTAACGCATCGGCAAATTTCATTAAGACTTCTCGTCCAAGTTCTGGATGAGCCATTTGTCTTCCTTTAAAACGAACTAGACCTTTTATTTTATGCCCCTTTTCTAAATAAGAAGCAGCATTCTTTTTACGGGTTTCAAAATCATGGATATCAATCGTTACAGACAAACGATATTCTTTTACCTCTTTATTTGTCTCGCGTTGCTTTTTTTGTGCTTCTTTTTGTTTCTTTTGACGCTCGTATTTATATTTATTATAATCCATTACTTTAGCAACAGCAGGACTAGCACCAGCATTCATTAATACTAAATCAAGTCCAGCATAATTTGCAAGTGTCAAGGCATCCTCTAATTTTTTTAAACCCATTTGCTCTCCATTTGGTCCAATTACCATTAACTCTGGTACTTTTATCTCCTCGTTAATTGGTAAGTCGTTTTTATTATTTGCTATATAAATGCACCTCCATACATTATAAAAGGTAGATACAA
>CAYSFO010000021.1:0-24611 GCA_964430695.1 uncultured Muribaculaceae bacterium
ATTGTTTAAAAAATTTAATTTACAATATTATATGCTATTAACGTATATCTTTTCCTATTTAAAAAAACATTATCGTAAAAAATAATGTTTATTTTAAATGATAAGTATACCTCTTATCGCGAATGGTAATTAGTAAATCAATTTTATCTGCATTCTCTATCTCTTGACGTGTTTCAAAAACAACAGCATTTTGCATATAAGGAGTCGTACGATTATTTAAAGAAACAATATGAGACTTCCCCTCTTTTTCATAATATAAAGAAAAGAAATGATCAAAAAATTTCGAATTCGTTTTAATACTACTTGCATAAATAGAAGTCATATCTAAATTATATTCCATGTTTAATATTAACAAAGTTGTTCTTTCAATCGTACCACCTATATTGGTTGTAATCCTATCCGTTAACTTTTGGCAATTCGTTTCACTATAACAATGATCATAAGTATAAGTATAGCTATTTTTTAATTCATAATTATTAATCTTAAAAATAGTATACCCTAAAGGGGAATTTTTTAAATTTAGCGTTTTTCCAACAGCAATTGATTCAACATTGTTAACTTTATTCACCTTTGGTGGATTCAATTTAATATTTTTGTAAGTAGCAGCAATATCTCCGACTTTATATTGAATACCCTCTAAAATCTTAATGATATACTGATTTGTTAAATCTTTTTCATCAATTTCATAAACCAAAACATAATAATCTTTTGTTTGTTTGTTAATTTTCTCTTTATAATAAGGTTTACCAAAGTCAACAAAATATTCTCCACGGTCTAAAACAGGATAATAATTTTTTCCTTTTAAAACCAAACGAAAATTATTATAGTCTAACTCATAATTCTTATGGGTACGATTTTCAATAAATAATTGAATAGTCAAATAATATTTTCCCTGTGTAATCACATTTCCATCATGTCCTAAATTGGTAACAACACTATCAGTAATTTGAATATTAAAATAATTGTGTGTCATTTTATCAGATACACGATACGTTTTATTATAAACTCCAAAATTCAAATAAATAGTTGTTCCAAGAAAAATAACCACAATAGAAACGATACAAGTAAAAATAAAAGTATTCTCCTGAACATAATACTTAAACTCTCGAATAAATCGTCTTGCCGTTCTTTCAACTTTATATCCTTCAACATTGATTGTAAACTCAAATTCCTCGGAGTCAACATCTGTAATTTCTAAATCTTTTAAATCATTTGCAAAATCAAATTTTTTAATATCAAATCCAATGCCTCGAATCAAGACATAAACAAAAAAGAAATATTGTGGTAAGCATAATACAAAAGAAACATCACGATACGCTCTTGCTGTTTGGGCAGTGATAACATCACGCTCCATACCACTTAAAATACTATAGGCAACACCAATTAAGATAAAAAGAAAAATATAATAAAGTAAAGTAAAAAAATAGAGTTTTGTTGATTTTTCTTTCTGACGCATTAAATAATAGATTGCCATGACAGCAACTAAAATAATGAGCACCGCAAGATACATAAACAAACTAATATGTTCTGCTGCAATATTTACAATATTCGTCGTATATCCATTTCTTATATAAGTTCTAAAAAAAGAAACAATTGTAAATGTTTTACTGATTAAATAGGCAATCGGTAAAAGAAGGAATAAATGAATAATACGAAAATGCTTAATTAAAAAAGCATACGGTTTTCTAAGTACCATATTATCAACTCCTTCTTACATTAATGATAGCACAAAAAAAATATGAAGCAAAGTCCATATTTTCATTCAACTATTTATTCTTTTTCACCATAATTTGACCAGCAAGTAAATAAATAACAGAATTTGTATCTAATAATTCATTTTTATTCTCTTTAAATAAATCAGCGACTGTATTTAAAGTATCTCCCTCTTTTGTTATATAATAACTATAACCACTTTTTGGAATCAATATTTCTTGATTTGGATAAATGTAGTCTTCCATTTCAAGGCCATTCATACTAGCTAAAAGTTCAGGATTTATATTATACTTTCTAGCAATTTCATATAAATTATCTCCCTTTTCAATCACATAATAATTAAAATAATTATCTTGATTTTTTGGAACTATAACATCCATACCAGCACGCACTTGCTCATCATAATAAATATTATTAATTTCTTTCAACATATCTACATTCGTATTAAACATTTTAGCAACAGATTCTAAAGTTTCTCCTTTTTTCAAAGAATATTTATCAAACATATTATCACTCCTAGTAATACAATATGCTAGGCAAAAGAATTGGTTAAAAAATATAAATCATATTTTTATAATTAAAATTCCATTCAAAATTAGAAATAACAAGTACTTCTCCGTCTACTGTATTATAGTAATACAATTGATCATCTACTAAATAATAAACTGTCGTATCATCGTAAGAAATAATCTCTTTCACTTTTTTATTAGAAAGCTTTGTTTGATACTCATTAACAACAGAATATAAAGTATCATTTTCTAACTTATACTGCACTGTTTCTAAATGGGTAAAACGCATTTCTGTATTTACAAGTGTATTCATACTCATAGATTCCCATTTATCTTCTAAAAGTATTCTTCCTTTATTCTTATTTGTAATATTATGGATGAGCATACGTTTGGGATTGATTTCATATTCCTTTTTATTTTTTTTATCTACTAAATAGGCATTTTTCTTTGTTGCTCCTAAAAAATAAGATTCAAAGGAAAGTTCATTTTCTAAATGTAATTCTTTTACTTTATTATTTTTAGTATTTACAACATAAAACTTATGAAATACATATTTACTTTCATAATCAGCAATTAGAATAGTATCGCCAACTCGTATAGCTAGTGGTATGTTATATACATCTTCATTAAACAACGAAATTGATTTTATTTCGGCATCGCTAATTTTATAAAATCCAGTATAATTCCATAAAAAATAGGTTTTATTGTTTAAAGAATAAATATTTAAATTCTCATATTTCTTTTCTTCATTATTTATTTCCTTATAATATTCACTTGGTATAAAATCTTCTTTTTCTATCAAATGATAACTAATCAGCTCATCATCTTGATAACATAAAGGATAGAAATCAAATACATGACTATGTGGAAAAATACAAATTGTATTTTCCTCTTCTTTTATTTCTATACTATCAATTAATTTTTTAGAACGAACATATTTATTTTTTAATGTAACAAAAAATTCTTTATCATTTACTTTAAATAAATAACTATACATCTTTTCTTTTTTATTAAAACTTTCCGTAATCGAAACTGCATCTAACGTATAATGAATTTCATAATTTTTACTACGAAATAGAAGATAGCTAATAAATATAAGAAAAAGAAAGAATAGAATAACCTTTTTCTTTTTAATCTTCTTGCCTATGACCATATTTTTGTTTTTCCTTCATCATAAATTCGGTAATATTTGTTTCAATTTCTGGTAAGCTTTTTTTATCTAAATTGGTAATAACAACAACTTCTTTTGCTGTATCAATGGTAACCTTACCCCAATGAATTCCTTGATAAACTTGCATATCATTAAATAAATCTGGTGTAATAGAATTTAAATAGTATCCAAAAAGAACTCTCTTTTGACCAATTAAAATTCTTTTATTGGTTAAAGCAATGACAGCAGTTGAGAAAAAATCGAGTGGATGATTATTTTCTTGCCCAACAAATACATATTGAACTGTTTCTCCTGGATTTAAATGTTTTTCGACAACAGAACTATTTTTTTCTAGTCGCCAAGCTACAGTATGATGATATTTCTTTTTAAAAAGTAACGCATGATCGTATACAACACCCATAATTACACCTTCTTATAGCTATTGTACACTTTTTTAAGTAGTTAAGCAATTAATTTTCATGTCCAGGGATACCTACAACAGTTGTATTTGGTAATACATCTTTCAAAACAACAGCTCCTGCCCCAATTTTAGCATTTTCACCTAAAGTTATATTTCCTAATACTTGCGCATGAGCTCCTATCAAAACATTGTTCATAACCGTTGGATGTCTTTTCCCCTGATTATCACTTATACCACCAAGCGTCACACCATGAAAAAGAGTAACATCATTCCCTATAACTGCAGTTTCCCCAATAACTACTCCCATACCATGGTCGATAAATAAATTCTTGCCAATTACAGCCCCTGGATGAATTTCGATTCCTGTTTTTCTTTTGGCTTTTTCAGACAAATACCTTGCCAAAAAATAATGCTTTCTGACATACAAAAAATGAGCAATTTTATAATAAACTTGCACTCTAAAACTGGGATACAACAAAACTTCCCAATTACTTTTTATAGCAGGATCTTTTTTACGAATCAAACAAATTTGTTCTTTTATAAATTTCATAGTATCTACCCTGTTATATTCTATGAACACAAAAAAATTAGTTAATGGTAAATAACTAATTTCCTAAACAAATTCAAATATAATAATATATTTTGAAATCTTTTGTCGAAGTTATTGAACTACATTTTAAACTTATTATAATAACCACTCGTGTTATCAAATTAAGCAGTGTCTACCATTCAGGAGCAAGTAGGTTGATTTTTCAGGGGCTTTTGGTTTTTTGAAAGTTAACAGAAAGCGGTGAATGTGTTATGAACAGAAAACAAGTTTTCTTAGTAATTATGTCTTTATTTAAACACTTGAAAATAGTGATTTTTATAAAAAAGGACACTGACCATAATAATATGGTATAGTGCCAAAAAACCTATAGGCATTATCTAAAATGATAACACTTACATTTTGATTATAACAATTAATACATAAATATTTCAAGTTTTTTATTCTAATTAAAGCAACAATTGATGATATTTATCTCGTAAATCTCCATTGCTTAAACAAAGTGCATTTTCCGTTTTCATTCAATGAAATTAGAAATACACCGTCTATTTCTTGCTTTACTTCATTTTTTACCATTGTTCTAGTCATTTGCCAATTTATAATACACATTTCTTCATTATAAGCTAGTATATTATATGTATAGTTTATATCTTTTTGATTATCAGCAACTACATTCCATAGATTAACTACTTCTTCAAATGTTGCACAAGGTTCATCTAATGGATTTTCATAATATTGAACATCTTCAGCCAAGGTTTTTAGCGTTCTTTCCCAATCTAACTCTTTCCATGATTCCATAAATTCATTTATCCATTTTTCATAATTTTGTTTCATTTTTTTATCTCTCTTTCTTTATAAATTTTAATCAACATATTTATGTTGCTCACTAGTCCAAGCTGGTGTACAAGGAACTGCTGCTTCAAAATTTCCTTCAAATGCGTAACATTCTCCTTTTTCTATAACAAGAACATCTCCTTGAACAAACTTTATTTCATTATTATTTTCTTTACTATATAATACACCCTCACCATTAATAATATAAAGCAATTCTTTGCACTCCATATTTACTTGGTATCCAGTTTTAGGGCTTCTACTTTCTATGTGAATAACTGCAAAATTAATATCCGTATCTGTCATAGGATAATCCATACCAGAATATCCATCTCCACTATAAAATTCCGCTTTATTTTTTGCTATGTGTTTCATATCCCTAACTCCTTAACTAAAAGTTTTCTATTTAAATTATACTACAAATTTATAATTTAAAGCACAAAAAAACATCTTCAATTTGAAAGATGTCTTTTATTTTTATAAATAAGTTAGAAGAGCAAAAACAACTAACAATAAAGCTAACATAACTAGAGCAAACTTCCAAATATATTGCATCCATTTTTTATATGGAATGTCTAAATAAGAAAGACCTAGTAATAGTACTGCACTAGTTGGAGCAACAAATTGAACTAAACCATTAATAGTTACATATATCACTACACCTATATTAAATTGAGTACCAAAATAATTAGCCATAACATCTCCAAGAACGTATCCTGTGTATCCAAAATCAATATGGAATAAAGAAGAAATAGCTGCTGAAATTGTTGTTAAGAATGGATTAAATCCATCAGCCATTTTTAATATCCAATCAGAAATAGTGATTGTAAATGGTGCCCAATAAATAAGTACAAATACAATATAAACAAGTAAAAGTAATAGTACTGGTTTAATAACTTTTTTAATACCTTCTATAGCACTATCAAGTAAATCGTCAAATTTAACTTTATAAATAATAACAGATAAAAGCATAATAATAGCTAGTACTATAGTAATGGTATATAAATCCCATGCTCCAAAAGCAGAAGCATTACTACCTAAAATATAACTAATAATTGTATAGTCTCCAACAGCAAGTTCAGTTAACCAAGTATGGAATTTTTCAAATACAGTAATTTCAAAATTACCACTCCAATTCACATATCCTAAAACGGTAAATAATAAGATAATACCAAAGAATAATGCCATTGGCCAAGTTTTCACTTTCTTATTAGATGATTCCTCTACTTCAAATAAATCATTAACTTTTTCTTCATTATTTTTCTTAGCTGCTAATGTTTTATTCATATGTCTTATAGTAAAGAAATTAAAAGCAATAAATGCAAGAGCTAAAATACCAAATCTTACAGCAATCTCTAATGTAATTTCTGTAGCGCCATAAAGATTTAAGTAATTAACAAAATACACAAATCCTTCTGTACCATAAGTAGCACCTAATATACCTACTAACAAAGATCCAAATGTACACAAGAATGCAGTCATTTTATCTAATTTCATTTTACTAGCAATACTAATAATAAATGGAATAAAGATAAATACTACATATGTTTGTGATAAGAATGTTGTTAATAAAGTAATAAACAAAGAAGAAACTAAAACAAAAACTTTTTCCTTTCCACTAAATTGTTTAGCAATTTTACTAACGAATGCCTTATAACCATTTACTTTAGACATAACACCGTAGAACATTCCTACGAATAAAATGAATAGTAATTGTTGTAAAAAGAAATTAGCACTATATACTCCTGATAATAAAATATCAGCAAGCCCTTGTCTTCCTAAACCTTGTGAAGTAAATTCACTTCCAGAATAATATCCATAAGGAATTATCCAAGTTAAGACAATTGTTACCAAAATAGCTAACAGTACAACTTTAAATAAGTCATGTTTTTCAAACATATTTTTTATTTTTTTCATTATATCTCTACCTCCTAGGAAAATTATACCATAAAAAAAGACAAAAAAAAGACTATTTATGTCTTTTTTCAAAAAAAATTTATAGCAAAGATTTAATTTTTTCTTTATTCACTGCCATTAAAAACAAGCCTAATTTTGGCCCTTGATCAGAACCTAATAACAGATTATATAAAATTTGAAAATATCTTTTCTGCGCTTGTTTTAATTCTTTATCTGCTAATACTCCATCTTTTACAACAGCATATAAAGCCGTTTGTAAGTCGTCTGTGGTTGCATAATCTTGATCTAATAATGTAATAGTGGCAGCGACCCATTTTTTCTCCAAATCATTAAGTGTATTATAGAATGTATCATTTCTACTATCTAATAATTTCACTTGATAATCTACACCATAGTTATCTACCCAATATTTTGCTCTTTCAAGTCTTTCTTGAAATTGCTCTGTCGTGGTATCAATATTTTCCTTACCCAATAGTTCTTTTAATAAATCTATATCATAATTTACAATAGGAAGAAAAGTTGCTAAATAACTAAAATTTGGATTATTTAAATACTCTTCTGTAACACCCGTTAAATCTAAAATACTTTTATTTTTTTCATCAATATTCCCATTAAAATATAATTTTACCCAACGATCAAATTCACTATAATATCTAATAACATCATTATCTAATGCTATATCAAAAGCATGCATATTATCAAATCTTGCATAGAACCACCAAATGATATTTTTATCATATACTTTTAATAAATCTGTAAGAGTTAAAACGTTTCCGTTAGAAGAAGACATCTTTGCTCCTCCACCTTTAATTCCAATAAAGTTGTAAGGAATATATACAGGAGGCTCATAATTAAAAATCTCTCTTGCTACACGTTCAGATACAGCTTTGCTTCCATTGGCTGCCGAATGATCAACTCCACCTGTTTCAAAGGTAACGCCTTCTACCATCCAACGCATTGGCCAGTCTACTTTCCATTGTAATTTTATATTCGTAGCACTGCTTATATTTAATACGTCTTCATGACCACAAGCACAAGTATAATGAACTTCTCCTGAATTAGAATCATAACTTGTTATTTTTGTATCATCTTTTTTACAACTTGGACAATAAATACTAATGGGATAATAATTTCTTCTTTCTTCTTCTGTAGAATCTTGTGTTCTAAAATCATCAATAATACTAAAGATTTTATCTCGATTATCCATTGCAATTTTTATATATTCATTATATCTTCCACTTTGATATTCTTTTGTTTGATAAATACACTCTACTTCAACATCCATGGCTTTTAATTCATTTAAAAATCTATTTTCCATATAGGCAGCATAAGACTCATTTTCTGTAAAAGGACTAGGAATATCTGTATAAGGCATACCAATATATTGTTCATAACTTTCAGGAATTCCTCCTGGAACTTTTCTAAAACGATCAAACTCATCAATAGATAAAATATAGCGTACTTTTTTACCTAATTTTTTTAATTCTTTTGCTACAAGATAAGGCGTAGCTATCTCTCTAAAATTACCAATATGAACAAATCCACTAGGACTTACCCCACTTGCAACAGTATATACCTCTTCATTTGGTCTTTCTTCAATAATTTTTAATGCAACTTCTTTTGCCCAATTCATATACTCATTCCCTTCATATAAAAAGTGACCTAACTTTCTGATTGTTTTAGGTCACTTTTCTTTTTTTAATTATTTTGAAGATATACTAAAACAACCAATGCATTCTATTGATTTTTTGTTCTTTTTTATAGACTTTTTCAATTGATTGTTCACCATAAAATCTCTTCCTTTTAAAAGCAATTTTATTCTAGCATACTTTATTTTGGTTGTCAAAATTACTATTTTAAATTTATTTACGAAAAAAATGCATTATTTTCCCAACGATTAAAACAATCGAATCACTTTTTTTCATAGCAATATTTTTACAATAAGCTTTCCCTCCAACAGTTAAGCTAGAAATAAAAGAAGTAACTAGTATTGTTGCAAGTAGAGCATTCATTTGACAAGAATTAATAAAATAAAAAGTTAGAGTTGCCCCCAGACTTCCACTCACGATACCGCAAATATCTCCAACAATATCATTACAAATACTAGATACTTTTGTACTGTTTTTAATCAAAAGAAGAGAGGACTTTGCTGATTTTACTTTTTTAGCACTTCTTGCATGAAAGGGAGCTTCTTCTGCTGTTAAAGTAGCAACTCCTATCATATCAAAAAGAATACCTATAATAATTACAAGTACAAGAATAAAAACAAGTAAAATTACATTAAAATCCGAAACAAAAGAAGAAACACCGCTAAAAATAGCAGATAAAAGAAAAGAAATAATAAATACCTGTAATACCCATTTATTTTTCAAAAATAAAACCTCTTTCCATGAAAAAAAGTTCCTAAGAACTTTAGACTACAAATTTTGTGGTATCTCACAAATTAATTTTACGGCTTAGGTCGAGTTGAATTTCTCTATTTTCACGCCCTCAGTTACCCTTAGGTGATTTCTCTTTAAGGAAAATAATTAAATGTCGCCATTTTAATTACTCGATTGCCACTTAGTCCGTACCTTAATCCTTGTGATACTACACTCTAGAGGTTTTCCCTAACACAAATGGATAATACTTATTCGCTTTTGCAGCAGTGTTTTCAAGATTAAATTATCTATCCCACATTACCACGCACGACATGTGTTTTTTTATTTATCGCATCAATAAAAGGAATTTTGTTATATGCCATTATAACGTTTCCTTAAATCTGAAATTATATATCCACCCTTATCTGGGCGAAAAAAGCAGAATATATAAAGTGCTTTCACACAATTGGTAGATTTTTAGCCCTACCTTCATATTATTTATGTGACTAGAATAATGCACCACACAAAAAGATTATAGCATATTTACACGTGATTGTCAAATTTTTGAATTTCTATCTTGACTTTTTCAATCGATAAATCTTTTTTACTTATTTTATTACAAATGGTTCATTGGAAGTTCCAATACCTCCAGTAATTTCTGCATCTGCTTTTAGGTTTATTACTGGGCGGACTCCAAGAGAATCAGTCACTTTTAATCCGATATTAGGGCGAGAGGTACCTACACCTATCATTTGGGCCGTATCAGCTTCAAGATAAAAAAAGCTAGGAGACATGGACCAATACCAGGAACTCGAATAAGTATACACTAAACTATTCATTTTTTCATAGGCATAACCTGATAGCATTAATTCATCAGAATTGATTAAACCAACTGCATATTGTAATGCTCTATTACCTTTACTATTTGATACTGTAAATAAATCATTTGTATTACAACTTAAATCTGGGGTTTTATAGCCTGTAACCCTAACTCTCGCCGCAAAGCTTGAACTTTGATTAATTGAAAACCCATTACCTGAAGATAAACTTCTATCATTACAGAAGCCACTATCTGCTATATATTTTGATAATCCTTTATCTTCTATATTTTGTGTATACCAACTATCTAAATATTTTTTGATATTGGAATCATTTTCATTGGCATGAGTTTGTTCATAACTAGTATTCAATGTATTCCCATACATATATCCTACATAAGCTGGATTATCTCTCTTTATATTAAATGCAGTTGTTTTGATATTATTAAATCCTAAAGATGTATCTGTTAGAGTGGAGAACAAATCATTTCCTGTAGCATTTGGTTTTGTTCCAGAATACAAAAGCCTTATACTTCCATCTCCATTAATTCTGATGATTTTCCAATAAGCATCTGCAAAATATACATAATTATTATTGACACTTCCTCGATAATAATAACTTGTTCCATCTGCATCATTTATTTGATATAATCCTTTATCTGATTTATCACTTTCTACTTCACTTTGGGTATGTTTATACCCTGTCATTTTATATACTACTGCTTTATAACTTGAGCCATTTTGAGTAGTTATTGTTCCTTCACTTGCTGTTGCACTTGTTATTTTATATAAATAGCTTTCTGTGTCGGGACGGTAAAAAGTCAATGTACCAGATTCATCTACTCGAACAGTAACATATATGTAATAATAATCTTTTGAACTATAGTCCAATGTTGTTGGATCAACATATTGCACACCAGTTAAAGTGTACATCCCCGTTTCACGATTAAATGTATACCCTGTTCCTATTAATGGTAACACATTTGTTGCTGTTAATTTCTCTGTTCCAGGTATTCCTGAACCTACTAAACTTGGATCTGGTAATGTTGTATTAATTGTAGTTGTATTACTTGCATGACTCTCTTCCCAATCTATTATTGGGGCTGTTTTTGTAAAATCAACTTCTTGTTTGGCCGCTATTCTATTCTTGGCTACTTCTACACTTGTTGTTTGGTATTCATTTACTAAGATGGCATCTTTTAATAAGGTAAATCCATTCTCTACTGGACTATAATGACTTGGTACTGCATGGACTACGACCTTTGATAGTAATTGTTTATTCATTGAATCTGTATCTGCTGTTGTGGTATCTCCATCCATCCACAAGCGTATACTATAGTCTTCACTATCTTCTGCTCCTAAACTTCCACTCGTAAGAATTCTTGCTTCTTTTGAATTGTCTAATATGGTATCTGTTGTTTCTAAACTTCCTAAATTCTTTATTTCTTCATTATTGACCATGACTTTTACATATTTGCTTGCTAAATCTGTTCCTTCTAGCATTTCTAAACTAACTGTATAACTAGCAAATAAATTACATGTATTTGTAATTGTAAAGGCATACGGAGTTAATTTCTTTCCATCACTATCTTCTATTGGATATGCCTTTGCCAAATTGATATCATTTTTTTCATTAGTCATTTCTAAATTTAAACATCCTGCATTTACTTTATTGATTCCTGTTTGTGTTTGGGTGGATATCCAATAGGCATAACTGATTCCAGCTATTGTTCCTATCACTGCTATGATTTCTATGATGATAAGTGTTTTTTTCGAACCACTATTTTTCTTTTTATTTAATATGCCCCCCCCCGTGGTTTCTGAGGTTTGAAGGTCTATTACTTTTTCTTCCATATTTTGCACTCCTTTATTTTCTATCATTATTATAACCTACAACGTTCCATCGTTCAACATTATTTTTTCTATTTTTTAACAACTAAATATTGAAAGAAAAGAAATATAAAAAAGAAGACTTTATGTCCTCTAAGTTCAAATGTATTTTTAGTAATTAAGCTACTTTTCGATTCCTATATCTTTCTTTTGGATCTAAATATTCTTTTCGTAAACGAATATCATCTGGAGTAACTTCCACATATTCATCATCTTCAATAAATTCTAAAGCTTCCTCTAAAGTGAATTTTTTAGGTGTAGTTAAATTAATCGCTTCATCTGCTCCACTACTTCTTGTATTCGTCAAATTTTTATTTTTACAAGGATTCACATCCAAATCATTATCACGATTATGAATACCTACAATCATCCCAATATAAACTTCTGTAGCTGGTTCAATAATTAAAGTACCACGTTCTTGTAAGTTCCATAAAGAATATCCAAGTGCTTTCCCATTTTCCATCGAAACCAAAACACCATTCTTACGTCTCGTAATTTCTCCAACAAATGGTTTATACTCTTCAAAACTACGCACCATAATTCCTTCTCCACGCGTATTAGTTATAAAGGTACTTCTATAACCAATTAAACCACGCGTAGGAGCAGAAAATTCTAAATGCGCTTGGTTATTTTCACTAGATACAACTAAAAGTTGTCCCTTTCTTTCTTGAAGATCGTTGATAACAGTACCTGAATACTCTTCAGGACAATTAATAATAACTCTTTCAAAAGGCTCAAACTTTTTACCATCGCGTTCTTCCAACAACACTTCAGGTTTCGAAACAGATAATTCATATCCTTCACGACGCATATTTTCAAGTAAAATGGATAAATGCAATTCTCCACGGCCACTTACTTTATAACCATCTGCATTTTCAAGTGGTTCTACAACAAGTCCAACATTCGTTTGTAACTCACGTTCCAGTCTTTCTTTAATGTGACGTGTCGTTAAAAACTTTCCACTCTTACCAACAAAAGGAGAATTATTTACCAAAAAATTCATAGATAATGTTGGACGTTCAATTTCAATTGGAGGAAGAGGATCTACATGATCTTTATCACAAATCGTATCCCCAATAGATATATCTGCACAACCTGCAATCGTTACAATATCTCCAAAATAAGCAGCCTCTTTTTCAACCTTATTTAAACCTTCATTCACAAATAATTTCGTAATTTTAAATGACGATAAACTTCCATCATTTTTAGATAAAGCCACCATTTGTCCTTGCTTAATAGAACCTTTTGTTACTCTACCAATTCCAAGACGGCCAATATATTCGTCATAATCTAAATTAGAAACTTGTAATTGTAATGGATCATTTTCATTACCAGAAAAAGGCTCTACAACATCTAGAATTGTATCAAGAAGTGGAGCAATAGAACTAGATTCTTCCTCCAAAGATTTCTTAGCAATACCCTCTCTCGCTACCCCATAAATAATTGGAAAATCAAGTTGTTCATCCGTTGCATTTAACTCCATAAATAAATTAAAGGTCATATCAACAACTTCCAAAGGTCTTGCATCCTTTTTATCAATCTTATTAATAAACAAAATAGGTCTTAAATTTTGTTCCAAAGCTTTCTTTAAAACAAATCGAGTTTGAGGCATAGGTCCTTCTGCAGAATCCACTAAAAGCACAACTGTATCTACCGTTTTAATAACACGTTCTACTTCACTTGAAAAATCAGCGTGTCCTGGAGTATCTACAATATTAATTTTTACATCTTTATAGCGTATTGCACAATTTTTAGAATAGATAGTTATTCCTCTTTCTCTTTCTATATCATTACTATCCATAACACAATCAACAACTGTTTCATGTTCAGAAAAAACACCATTTTGGGCAAGCAACGCATCTACCAAAGTACTTTTACCTGCATCAACGTGCGCCACAACAGCAATATTTATAATTTTATCCATAAACGTTACACCTCTTTAAACACCTGTTGAATTATACATCAAAAAAGCATACTTTGCAAGAAAATATGCTTATTCTACGTTCTACGAAAAGTTTAGCCGATTTCAATTCTATACGGATTTGAAAAAGTTCCATCACCACTTTTATATCTTACATTCGACTTTAAATAAAAGACTGGAGTTAATTGTTGATACGAATCGCTAGAAAAAGAGGATAGGTATGGAACACCAGAGCTGGAGAATGCCATCAGAGAAGCCCCGGCATAGACAGTTGATGGAGTGATGAACCACTTTTTAACCTTAGGGGTAACCCAGTTATAAAATTGACAGTCATATACACTAAGCTCTGCCCAAGTTTGCATATTCGTCGTTAGACAAGTGTTCCTATTGGTAGTGTCACCTCCAGCTGTAGCATATCCCCAATCACTTGGATATAACAATCCTATTTTCGCTATTGTATAGATTGTATCTTGTGCATCTTTTCCTCCTATACTTCCTCTTTCGTTTTTATATATGGTAGAAACTGTCACATCACTTCCACTTCCTCCTAAGTACCATTTGGCATCATCGATGTACTTTTGATAACTACTTATGTTCTTCCAATAGGTTTGATTTAATAATTCTGTATTTAATGTACTCTTCGTCCAATCATTACTTTTGATACTGCTACTTCCACTCCAATAGGCACCAGTGATAGAAACATTTCGGGACGCTATAAGTTTGACTCTATTTTCATATGCTCCACTTGCACTACTTTGCGTTGGGATAATTCCTATAATTCGATATAGCTTAGTATTAGTAGTAGTACAGCTTCCACTTCCTTCTAAACATACATAGTTATTTGGATCACTTCCTATATATCGATAGTCAGTCGTAGCGTTGTTTCCAGTTTGGCTTGTTGTTTCGTGTGTTTGCTTTACGATACTAGAGTCAGTATTAGATAGAGTTATTAAGTAATTACTGAATGTTATTGGAGTTGTTCCAAAATTAACATCACACTTCATTCCTTCTTCATATTGGGTAATAACTGGTTCCCATTTGCTTTCATCAAAACTTGCTGTCCCTACTGTACAACTTGTGATTCCACTATAATAATATTCTTGACTTGGTTTACTTTCTACTTTTTCATTATCTACATAGTATGTAAATATATTATTCTTTGTTTGAAATTTTACTTCACATGTTGTATTTTCGTTTAATCCTGTTACATTTGGTTTCCAATTTGTTTCATTCCAGTTTCCTGTTCCATTCGTACAGCTCATACTTATATATGCAGTATCTTCTTTTGCTGCAAATTCTTTTGACTCTGCTCCATCTATTGTTATAGTATAAATACTTTCAAAATCTATTCCACATTTTACTTTTGTATTTATTATATTTCCAATATTGATTGACCATGTACTATAATCCCATGTTCCTTCTGCTCCTTCACATGTTGTTTTTACACGGTATTCTCTTCCTTCTGGGTATATATCAATTGCTTCTCCATCTAATGTCATAGCTAAGGTTATATCTCCACTAGTAAAATCAGGTATTCTTCCCTTTAATACATTAAACTCTAGTTTTTCTTCATATAATGCAAAGGTTCTATATAAGGTGATTCCCCCTACAATTAGTAAGATTCCTAAGATTGATGCTATTACTATCCTTTTCTTCTTTTTGTTTCTATCAAACTTTTCTAATTTCATTTTTTCCTATCTCCAATCATAGACAAATATTGTCTATACTTTATATATAGTATAGATAAATTTTGTCTGTACGTCAATAGACAAATTTTATCTATGATTAAATTTTCTTAGGTGATAAAAATGAATAGACTAAAAGAACTAAGAGAAGACAATGACTTATTTCAAAAAGATATTGCTGAATCTTTAGGTATTACGCAAAGAAATTACAGCTATTTTGAAACAGGTCAAACAATGTTAACAGAGGACATACTTACAAAACTCGCTAAATTTTATAATACAAGTATCGATTACTTGCTTTATAGAACAGATGAAAGAAAACCATATCCCAAAAGCATAATAAAAGAAGATTAAGCAAAACAAAAAACGTTCAAATCTAATGAACGCTTTTATTTTCTATTTCCTTACTTATATGTATAGCAGCAACTACGCCATCATTCGCAGCTGTTACTAACTGATATATATCTTTTTTTATACAGTCACCTACAGCATAAATACCTGGAATTTTTGTTTGATAATTTTGATTTACTTGTATATAGCCTTCTTCATCTAAAATATCTAAATCTTGAACAAAAGCATTATTGGGTACAAAACCGATATATAAAAATAAAGCAGAAACCATTATTTCTTTTTCACCATTAACAATAATTCCTTTTAATTTTCCCTCTTCTTCAAGTAAAGAAGAAACTTTACTATTATATAAAATTTCAACATTCTTTTTTTCTTTTAATTTTTTTACCAGATTTTCATCTGCTCTAAAAGTATCACGACGATGGATTAAATATATTTTATCTACAATATTAGATAAATACATAGCTTCTTCAATAGCACTATTTCCACCACCTACAACAGCAATTTCTTTTCCTTGATAAAGATTGCCATCACAAAGAGCACAAGTACTAATGCCACGTCCTAAAAGTTCTTCTTCTTTTTCTAAGCCAAGCTTACGATTCTTTCTTCCTGTCGCAATAATAACATATTTACTTTCAAAAGTACCATTTGTTGTTTTTACTATTTTTTTATCATTTTCTACACTTATTTGTACAACATTGCCTTTTTTATAAGGGATTTTTAATTTGTTTATACTTTCAAAAAGTTGAAAAGATAAATCGGGACCACTTATTTCAGAATGCCCTGGATAATTATTTATTTTATTTATTTTGTTTACAAGACCACCAGGAACATCACTTTCTAACATCAAAACATTCAAACCACTATTCTTTGCATAAATAGCAGCAGAAATTCCTGAGATTCCCATGCCAATGATAATAAGATCAATCACAATATCTCTCCTTAAAATACAATTTCTTCCCCTTTTGCTTCTGTATATAAATCTTCAAATTTACTTTTACGGCTCAAAACCATAAAAATTAATAGCCCTATAATAAACAATCCAACAGAAACAAGTTGTGCCACCTTAAATCCATTTAGCATTAAAGAATCAGTTCGTAAAGATTCAATGAAAAATCTGCCAAAACTATACCACATTAAATATATGCAAGTTAATTGTCCAACTTTTAAATATTTATATTTTTTAGCAATCAATAAAACAATAACGCCAAGCAAACACCATAAAGATTCATAAAAGAAAGTAGGATGATAATAAACACCATTAATGTGCATTCCCTCAATAATAAATTCTGGAATATGTTTATTTTGTAATTCTACTAAAGAAACTGCACTTCCATGAGCTTCTCCATTAAAAAAATTTCCCCATCTTCCTATTGCTTGTCCAAGAAGTAATGGAATAGCTATCATATCAGTGACTTTAGGAATACGAGCGTGGTATTTACGACAGTAAAGAACAAGAGTGATAAATCCACCTAATAAGCCACCGTGGATTGCAAGTCCACCTTCCCATACTTTAAAAATGCTAATCGGATCATTTAAATAATATTTATAATTAAAGATAACATAATAAATTCTAGCACTAATAAAACCAATAATAATTGTCCAAAAAGCTAGATTAAAAAGAAATTCTTTTGAATAATCATAACGTCTTCCTTCTCTTATTAATAATCCAATTCCAACAACAATGGCAAGTAAAAGAAGAAAAGAATACCATCTTATTTCTACTCCAAAAATAGTTAACATTATAGGGTTCATAGCCACCATCCTTTTATCTTATTTTAACATTTTTCAGGTAATTTGTACTTTTTTTCTATATTTTTCGTGTATTTTTACGTTTTTTTACTTTTTGCGTTTAATCCAGATATTTTTTTAAATACTTTCCTGTATAAGAAGCAGAATTTTTAACAATTTCTTCTGGAGTACCTGTACAAAGAACGGTACCACCTTCATCTCCACCTTCAGGACCAAGGTCAATAATATAATCTGCAACTTTAATAACATCTAAATTATGTTCAATAACAACAACAGTATCCCCATTATCAACAATTCTTTGGAGTATTTTTAATAATTTTTGAATATCAGCAGAATGAAGTCCCGTTGTTGGTTCATCTAAGATAAATAAACTTTTCCCCGTTGGTTTCTTTTGAAGTTCCTTTGCAAGTTTTACACGACCAGCTTCCCCACCAGAAAGCGTTGGAGCACCAGCACCTAATTCAACATAAGAAAGCCCAACATCCATCATAATCTCTAATTTACTTTTTATTTTTGGCACATTTTCAAAAAGCTCCATGGCTTCTTCTACACGTAATTTTAAAACTTCCGCAATATTTTTTCCTTTAAATTTAATATCTAAAGTATCCTTATTATAACGAGTTCCCTTACAAACATCACAAGGAACATAAACGTCTGGTAAAAAATGCATTTCAATCTTTTTAACACCATCTCCGTAACAGGCCTCACATCTTCCACCTTTTACATTAAAAGAAAATCTTGACTTATCAAATCCTCTCATTTTGGATTCTTTCATCTCGGCAAAAAGATTTCTAATATCATCAAAAACACCCACATAAGTCGCTGGATTAGAACGAGGTGTTCTACCAATAGGGTCTTGTGAAATTTGAACAACTTTATCTATAGAATCTAAACCTTTTATTTTTTTATATTTTCCAGGAATTACCTTAGATTTTGGATAAAGATTTTTAAATACCGCCTTATGTAGAATCTCATTAATTAAAGAACTTTTTCCTGAACCAGAGACTCCTGTTACACAAACAAATTTTCCAAGTGGAATTTTAACATCAATATTTTTAAGATTGTGTTCTTGCGCCCCAATAATTTCAAGTGATTTTCCATTTCCTTTTCTTCTTTTTTTCGGAACTTCAATTTTTTCAATTCCAGATAAATATCTTCCTGTAATAGAATCTTTATTATTCATCACTTCTTTAGGAGTTCCAAAAGCAACAATCTCTCCTCCTTCTCTTCCCGCACCAGGACCAACATCCACTAAAAAGTCAGAAGCAAGCATTGTATCCGTATCATGTTCTACAACAATCAATGTATTTCCTAAATCCACCATTTCTTTTAATGAGGCAATTAACTTATCATTATCCCTTTGGTGTAGACCTATACTCGGTTCATCTAAAACATACAAAACACCACTAAGTTTACTACCAATTTGCGTGGCAAGACGGATTCTTTGTAGTTCCCCACCAGATAAAGTACCTGCCATACGGTCTAAAGTAATATAATCAAGTCCGACATTTTTTAAGAATTCCAAACGATTGATAATTTCTTTTATAATTAAACGACTAATCTCTGTTTGTTCTTTATTTAATTTCAAATTTTGAATAAATTCTAGAAGTTTTCCAATACTCATTTGGGTCATTTCATAAATATTTTTCTTACCAACATAAACATTTAAAACACTTGTATTCAATCTTGCCCCATGGCAAAGAGGACACTCTAATTCCATCATATAATTATCTAACCACTCACGTATCCAAGTAGAGGAAGTTTCAATATATCTTCTTTCTAAATTTGTAATGATACCTTCATAATAATCTGTGGTAAATCTTTTATTTCCATTTTTAGAAGTATATTCAAAATTTAATAAATCAGGACTTCCAAATAAAACAATGTCACGCTCTTTTTTCGTTAAACTTTTAAAAGGTTTATCCATATCTATATGATAGTAATCACAAGCCGTTTTTACATCTGTATAGAAAATATTTTGATCATCAGACATGGTTGCAATACATCCTTCGTTAATGGAAAGTTTAGGGTCAGGAATTAATAAATCTTCTGAAATCGCTGTTTTAAAACCGAGCCCTTTACATTCTGGACAAGCCCCAAATGGAGCATTAAAAGAAAACATCCTTGGCTCTAAATCAGGAATAGAATAATTACATTTTACACAGGCAAATTTTTCACTCCATAATAATTCTTCACCATCAATAATATGAATTAAAACCATGCCATCTGCAAGTTTTGTACTTGTTTCAATCGCTTCAAAAATACGACTTCGCTCTTCAGGGTTGATAACAATTCGGTCAACCACCACTTCAATCGTATCTTTAATATTTTTTTCTAAAACAATTTCTTCATCTAAAGAACGCATTTCTCCATTTAAACGTATTCTAGTAAATCCTTGTTTTCTTAATTCATCTAGTAATTCTTGATGCATTCCTTTTTCGTCTTTAACAACAGGAGCCATAATTTCTAATTTCGTACCCATTTCCATAGCCATGACTTTATTCGTCATCTCTTCAATACTTTGATGAACAATTGGTTCATGATGATTTGGACAATAAGGTACACCAATTCTTGCATATAACAATTTCAAATAATCATAGATTTCTGTTACGGTTCCCACAGTACTACGAGGATTATTATTTGTAGTTTTTTGATCAATGGCAATACTTGGACTTAATCCGTCAATAGAATCAACATCTGGTTTATCACTTCCACCTAAAAACTGTCTAGCATAACTTGATAAGCTTTCCACAAATCTTCTTTGTCCTTCGGCATAAATCGTATCAAATGCTAAACTACTTTTCCCAGAGCCTGACACACCTGTCATAACAATCAATTTATTTTTGGGTAAATCTAAATCAATATTTTTTAAATTATTCTCACGAGCTCCACGAATAACGATTTTATTATTCATCCTAAACACTTCCTAAACGTTACTTATTTTACCACAAATAGTTCATTTTATTTGCAAAAATAGTTTAGCATATATTTGTTCGCTTATCAAGTAGTTGAAAAAACAAAAAGCACAATAAATGAAGTGCTTTCTTAAATCAATCATAGTTATTATTCATCCCTAGGATATTTTCTCTTTTGAATATAATAAGTAATGGCCATAGATACTTTCCATGGAACAAATCGATTAAAAAATAATCCAAGTTTTACGCTCCATCCTGGAACAATAATAAGTTTATTTTGAAACATTTTATCAACCGCATACTTAGCAACTTTCCAGCTTGGCATTTCTTTAATAGTAAAGATACCATGAGCAATAGAATTAAATTCGGTACTCACGGGTCCTGGACATAATGCACTAATATGAACATTGCTTTTTTGATGTCTTAACTCTTCATAAATAGCCATAGTTAATTTTGTAATATAGTTTTTTGTAGCATAATAAGTATTTAATCGTGGACCAGCTAAAAAACCAGCACTAGAACAAACATTTAATATGTATCCAGAATCTTTTTTCATAAAGTCAATCAAAAATAATTTCGTTAAAATATGGTACGTTTTAATATTAAGGTCAATCATTTCCAGTTCTCTATTTAAATCAGTTTTAGAAAACATCCCAAACAAACCAAAACCAGCATTATTAATTAAAATATCAATATCTTCTTTTTGGACTCTTTTATGTAATTTAAAAACATTTTCTTCTACTAATAAATCCATAACGATAATTTTTACATCTACCTTAACATTCTTTTTTATCTCTTCTAATCGATTCTTTCTTCTAGCAACAAGTATCAAATCATAACCTAAATCAGCTAAATAATAAGCCATGTCTCTACCTATACCACTACTTGCTCCTGTAATTAATGCTTTCATAAATTTATTTCACCTATTTTTATTATAACATTTAAAAAAGGCATTATGCCTTTTATTTTATCTTCCATCACGATTGTTATTTCCAAAAATTAAAATTAATCTTACAAGTTCTAAAGCACTAGATAACACACCTGCTAAATAAGTAGAGGCAGCAGCAGTAAGCATTTTAGAAACTCCTTCTTGTTCTTCACTACTAGCTAGTTTTAATTCGTCGATTAAATGTTTAGCACGCTTACTAGCATCAATTTCTACAGGTAAGGTAACTAATTGAAAAATTAATCCAGTTCCAACAAAACAAATTCCAACCCAAACAAGTTCTAAAGATTCAAATAACAAACCTAATGCAATAACAAAGTAAGAGAATGCAGTTGCAAAATGTACAGCAGGAAAAATAATGCTACGAATACGCATATAAAGATAACCTTCTTTATCTTGAATCGCATGTCCACATTCATGAGCGGCAACAGCAGTTGATGCAACAGTCTTACCATGATAAACATCTGTAGATAAACGAACCACTTTTCTTTTTGGATCATAATGATCTGTTAAATTACCTTTCGTTTCAACAACATAAATATTTTGGAGTCCATTGTCATCCAATATTTTTCTGGCAACTTCAAACCCATATAAATCTTCTTCATTTTCTATACCTTTATATTTACTATAATTACTTGATACTAAAAATTGTGCAATTGCAGGTATCACCAACATAAGTATTAAAATCATTAAATCCATAAATTCACTTCCATATTTATTATAGCATAATATCGCAATAATTTTATCTTAAGAAAAAAAGTAAAATTTAACTTTTACTTTCTAATCTCATAAGTTGTGCCTTCACGAGAATCTTTTATAAAAATACCTTGACTTTCTAATGCAGCACGAATTTGGTCTGCTAAAGCATAATCCTTTTGCTTTTTTGCTTCGGCTCTTTTCATAATTTGTTCTTCAATATAAGCTACATCAATATTCATATTTATAGTTTCTTTTCTTATTAAATTTAAAGAAAACACTTTATCCCAAGATGCAACTAAAGCAAGCTTTGTTGCGTCAGTAACATCACTTTTTAATAAGTCATAAAGTAGTGTTATCGCATTTGCAGTATTTAAATCATCACCAATATAATTTTTAAATTTTTCATCATATTCTCTAAATGCTTCTTCATCCATATCTTCGGAATCAATTAAAATATTTATTTTATTTTTCAATTTTTCATATGCTTTTTCTGCATTATCTAATGCTTCATAAGAAAATACTAATACTTTTCGATAAGAAGTATTTAAACACATAAAACGATAAGCAAGGGGATTATATCCTTTTTCTTTTAATAAAGAAACGGTTAAAAATTCACCCTTTGATTTACTCATTTTCCCTGTCGCATCTTGTAAATGTTCACCATGTATCCAATAATTACACCATTTATGTCCTAAATAGGACTCACTTTGTGCAATTTCATTTGTATGATGGGGAAAAATGTTATCAACACCGCCACAATGAATATCTAAATATTCTCCTAAATATTTCATACTGATACCTGAACACTCAATATGCCATCCTGGATATCCAACTCCCCACGGAGAATCCCATTTCAATGCTTGATCTTCAAACTTTGATTGCGTAAACCAAAGAACAAAGTCTCCTTGATTCTTCTTAGAAATATCTTCTTCTACACCATCTCTAACTCCAATAACCATTTCATCAATTTTATGATTAGTAAGTTTATAATAATCATCTAGTTTTGAAATATCAAAATAAACATTTCCTCCACTTTGATAAGCATAACCAGTATCTAATAACTTTGTAATTATTTTTATATACTCATCTATATTATCCGTGGCATTAGACACAATTTGGGGCCACATAATATTTAAATCTTCTGTATCTTTTTTAAAGGCTTCTGTGTAAAACCTTGCAATATCTAAAACAGACTTATTTTCTCTTTTTGCACCTTTTAGCATTTTATCTTCGCCAGAATCAGAATCACTAGTTAGATGTCCTACATCAGTGATATTCATTGTTCTTTTTACTGGATAGCCTAAATAGTTTAAAGTTTTTTCTAAAACATCTTCAAAAATATAAGTTCTTAAATTTCCAATATGAGCAAAATGATAAACAGTAGGTCCACAAGTATACATTTTAATTTCCTTTGGATCGTTAGGAATAAACTCCTCTACTTTTCTTGTTAAAGTATTAAATATTTTCATATAGATAACCTCTCTCTTTTATAGTTTATTTTTTTAGTAAGCTATTATTTATTTATCATTTTATAGTAAATTTTTAAATCAGATGGCTTAAAATCTAATTTTTTCATAGAATTTACCATTACTTCATTTTCATTCCCAACATAATCAGTAATAAAATGACAATCTTTTTCTTTTGATTCTAATTCCTGCAAAAGCTTTTTAAATATTCCAAGTTTTCGGTATTCTTTGGCAACATATACTTGCGAAAGATAGATTCCTTTTCCACAATTGGCCCAGTAAATATAAGAGTATAAAACAAAACCTGCTATATTATCATTTTCTTCTGCAATAATGACTTTTGCTATTTCTTTATCAAATATATCTTTTTCTATATTATCATCCAAAGTACTATCATTAAGATTAGACAATCTATTTATTTCTTTGTTCGCTTTCAATATAAAATCTTTATCTTTACGTTCTGCATCTCTAAAATGTATATTCATTTTAATCACTTCCTAGTTATATTATAATTCATTTTTTTAAATTTGCTAGTTGTTTCTTTTCATCAACATATCGATAGTTTAAGGAATTTTCATTCGTTAGTACTGATTCCCCAAGTTTCTTTTCTAAATCAATATGTTAAAATTTTTTACATCAACTCATAAACTCTTGAAATTATTCTGTCATCACTACAATATTCCATTATAAATTTATTATCTTTCTTACAGATAATAATTC
>CAYSFO010000022.1:0-3077 GCA_964430695.1 uncultured Muribaculaceae bacterium
ATTGACAGAATTGAACTGTCCTCTGATGCTTACCATGCATCTGTACTACCACTGTACTAAATCGGCCTAAATAAATTTTACCATAACCAAGTAAAAAAGCAACTAAATAAATAGTTGCCAAATCATATGAATACAAAGACATAGAAACATTCCAATGAAAGTAGGTAAAACAAAAGCTAGTAAACTCCATTTCAAACTACCCGTCTCTTTTTTTACTGTTAAAATCGTTGTTGAACAAGGAAAATGAAATAGCGTAAATACAACAAAATTAATGGCAGTAAGTAAAGTCCATCCATGCGAGACTAATATTTCCTTTAACATTTCTAAGTTTTCATAATCCACCAAATTACCTGTGGATAAATAACCCATTAGCATAACTGGTATGACAATTTCATTCGCTGGAAATCCTAACAAAAATGCCAAAATAATCATTCCATCTAAACCTAAAATTTTTCCAAGGCCATTTAATTTACTAGCTAAAAATCCAAGTATACTTATGTCCCCTATAAAAATATTAGCAAGTAAGAATAAGATACATCCTGCTGGAACAGCAACAACCACTGCTCTTCCTAAAACAAATAAAGTTCTATCAAAAATTGACCTTGTAATAACACTTAAAAATTTTGGACGACGATACGGTGGCAATTCTAAAGTAAAACTAGATGGATACCCTTTTAATATCGTGATTGATAAAATTTTAGAAACTAGAAATGTCATAAATATACCTAATAAAATAATCATCGTTAAAAGAAAAGCACTAAAAATACTGGAAAATATTCCTCTAGTAGAGATGACAAAAAACATTCCTATCATGGCTATAATCGTTGGAAATCTACCATTACATGGCACAAATACATTGGTAAGTATCGCTAATAATTTTTCTCTTTTCGAATCAATAATTCTAGTTCCTGTAACACCAACCGCATTACACCCAAACCCCATAAGCATTGTTAAACACTGTTTTCCACAAGCATTACATTTATGAAAAGCATGATCCATATTAAAAGCAATTCTTGGCAAAAATCCATAATCTTCTAAAATTGTAAACAAAGGGAAAAAGATAGCCATAGGTGGTAACATCACAGAGATGACCCAAGTCGTTGTTTTATAAATGCCTAATACGAGCAAATTATTAATAAAACTAGGCAAATGTATCCATGCAAAGAAAGAAGATAGTTTGGTTTCAAAAATAGCAAATAAATGAAATAAAGCTTGTGAGGGATAATTAGAGACAGATATTGTTATCCATAAAATAATAAATAGCATAAAAAGCATAAGGGGGATAGCTGTAATTTTACTAGTAAATAATTTATCTAAAAAACGATCTTTTTTATCATAATCATCATTTGTAAAATGAATAACTAATTTAGAAATCTCATTAGATTTTTTTACAATCGTATTGACAATTCTATCCTTAATCTCTTGATTTTCTTTTTCTAGATTTCTAAGTTGTTGATAACGTAAATCTTTTTCATGATTGTTTATTTTCTCTTCTATATCTTCATCATATTCCATTTGATAAGAAGTCTTTTCTTCAAAATGAATAACACTTTCTACTAATTTATCAAGACCTACCCTATTTCTTGCGTCAGTAACAACAACCGGAACATTTAAAATCGTAGACAATTTTTTACTGTTAATAACAATTCCTTTCTTACTCGCTTCATCAATTAAATTAATACAAACAACAACTCGATTTGTAATTTCTAATGTCTGCAACACTAAATTTAAACTTCGTTCTAATAACACCGCATCACAAACCACTATTGCTACATCATAATCTTTTTTCTCAATAAAATCTGTGGCCACTCTTTCTTCTTCTGAACAAGATTTCAAAGAATAAGTTCCTGGCAAATCAGTAATTTCTAAAATTTTATCTTGATAGTGACATAACCCTATCGCCGAATCAACTGTTTTTCCTGTCCAATTCCCTGTATGTTGATTTAAACCTGTTAAAGCATTAAATACAGTACTCTTGCCTACATTGGGATTCCCAATTAAAGCAACTTTCATTTTATTCAACTTCTTCCACCTCTATTTTCTCACTATCCTCTTTTCGTATGGCAATAATACTTCCATTAATTTTAAATGCTTTGGGATCTTTAAAAGGACTAATTAATACACATGAAATGGAATTTCCGGGAATAATTCCTATATCTTGTAATCTTTGATGAATTGCACCAGTAGTATTCAGTTTTTTAACAATACATTTATGATTTATTTCTAAATCAGATAGGTTCATGAATAGTCACCTTCCATTTTTCTATGATATTATATGAGCTCTTAAGAAAATCGGGACTATATAATATTAATTTAAACATAATAAACTGAATAAGATTAATAAAAAGGAGGAATATGCAATGAATAATAATTTTCCTCCAAATATTCATCCGACAACTTTTAATTTGATTGCTGTTGCTGTTGGTATAGTTTTAGTAGGAGACTTAAATGCCAATGAACAAAATGCTTTAGGAAATTGGTTTATGTTACTAGGACAATATTTATCTACCAATGCTGCACAACAGCAACTCATTGAATCAAGAATTGAAAATAGTAATATAAACATTAATAGTCAAAAAAGTAAAAATGGTGGTGGTCCATTTACTACAGATAGTAATGTAAGTAATCAAACACAACGTGGAGAAGTTGATTTTTTATTAGATGCTATCGATAGCATTTATGAAGAACTAAATAATATGAAAAATGGCAATATGGATGATGATAATTAAATAAATGTTAACAAAAAAAATGATTTTACATATGTTATTAGCACTTTCAATAATACTTTTTCCTTCATACCTTATACTAGAAGGAGGAAAAAATGAATAATAACAATGGAAATCCACTATACAACAGAGCTGTAGATATTGTAAATGAATTTGCTTGTAATCATAAATTTTCTAGTTGCTGCTGTGGTGGTAGATCAATTACAGGTCCTACTGGACCTACTGGACCTACTGGGCCTGCCGGAGGACCAACTGGGCCAACAGGACCTACGGGACCTCAAGGTGTCCAAGGGGTTGCTGGTGCAACTGGTCCTACTGGACCTACTGGACCTCAAGGTGTTCAAGGAATTG
>CAYSFO010000022.1:3177-23583 GCA_964430695.1 uncultured Muribaculaceae bacterium
ACTGGACCTCAAGGTGTTCAAGGAATTGCTGGTGCAACTGGTCCTACTGGACCTACTGGACCTCAAGGTATCCAAGGGGTTGCTGGTGCAACTGGACCTACAGGACCAACAGGACCTCAAGGTACCCAAGGAGTGGCTGGTGCAACTGGTCCTACTGGACCAACTGGACCTCAAGGTATTCAAGGGGTTGCTGGTGCAACTGGACCTACGGGACCTACGGGGCCTCAAGGTATTCAAGGGGCTGTCGGTGCAACTGGACCTACTGGACCAACAGGGCCTGCCGGTGAAAACGGACTAGGAGCTTACGGTGGAAAATATAATGATACTGCTCAAATTTTAGCTTTAACTAATGGTGTACCAACTACCATAGAATTACCAACTGACATGCCAAACAACAACGTTCAATACACACCAGCTAATAGTATTACTATAAATGAGGCTGGAGATTATGAAATAAATTATTCTGCAAACGTAACTTCCACAAACTCTTCTACAATTGCTTTAGCTGTAAGAGATAATGGAACTGCAATCGATTCAGCAACACTTACAAATACATTCTCAGATGGAGAAAATAATATTTATAGTGGTAGTGTAATTAGAACACTTGCAGCTGGTGATGTCATTGATATGACACTTACTTCAACGGAAGCAGCAACTGGATCTGTAAACAATGCTACACTTAGTGTAAAATTACTAGATTAGCATTTAAAAATGAAAAGAGCTTGCAAAATTATAATTAATTTTGTAATAGCTCTTTTTTTTATATGAACTAATTATCACTTTAAAACACTAGCCAAATTAAAATAGAAAAATACTAAAGATTTCATTTAAAAATGAGTAGCTTTTCTTTTTTACAATATACAACTCCAAAAATAATTCCTACTGCTAAAATAATTAACAGTAAAGGCCAAAAAATACTATTTTGGGTATCGCCTTGTTCATGAAACACAGAAGAGATTTTATAAGTTACATTGGCTTCACTTGCAAGATATTCTTTTACATCTGTATTAAAGTTTCCGCCAGAAATAAAGTTTGTAAAATCTTCACTATAAACAGTATGAACTCCTTGGGCATTCCCTACAAAATTCCCTCCATAAATATGGATATCAATTTTATCTAAATCATCTTGACTATTATTATGTGGATTCCATTCATAAACTGCATATTGTCCTTCGATATTCCCACCATGAATTGCCACCTTAATTGGATTTTTGGTTGTGTGTTGAGCAATTGCAATCCCTACTCCATTGGTTGTAGTACCACTCTTATTTACGATTTTAACAAATTTTGAAGCTACACCTGAAATATTTCCATTATTTATAGTCAAATTACCAGAACGAATTTCTATACCAGTTCCTCCAGATATGGTTCCATTATTGATGATAATTTCTCCATTTTGCGGCTGATAAATTCCTGCACTATCTTCCGTATTTAACCCCTTAATTTTTCCTCCATTAATGGTAACTTTTGTATTGTGAACATTTCCATTTCCAACTATCCCATAATAATACCCTTCAATGGTTCCACCATTCACTTCTAATTCTGCGAGTTCTGTCCCCGTATTTTCATAAATAAGTTGAATAGCCGCCCATACATTTCCACCTGCCCCTGTAGATATTTTTCCATTGCCCTTTGAGTCATTAATTGTTAACTTGGCATTCCGATTGATAACAATTAAACCTGATTTTAATTGTAAAGAAGAATCTGCAACAATAGAATGCCCATTTAAATCGAGAATCATAGTATGTGAAATTACTTTTTTACTTTTGATTTCTAAATCACTTGCAAGTTCACAAATAATTTCATTTCTAAGACATTCCTCAAAAGAAGTTTCATCCGTAATTTTAAAAGAACCCGTATCACTGGCTCTTACAACATTTACTCCAAAAAAAACAACAACTAAACTGAAAATCAAAAAAAATTTCTTTTTTCCATAACTTTTTTCCCTTTCTTTTATTCCATTTTATGTGGCATCAAAAATATTATTCTCTTTGTTAAGTATTTATTTTATTCATAAAACTGAAAAATTCACTCAAACTAAAAAAAGGTGAACAGTAATGAATACAAAAAAATTTAATCAAGAATTATTTACGTTTATAACAAAAGCGACTTGTGCTTTTACCGGAATAAGAGAAATAAAAGAAATTCTTCATAAACATAAATTTATCGAATTACAAGAAAATGAAACTTGGAATCTTGCCGAAAACCAAAAATATTTTGTGACTAGAAATGATGCGTCCATCATTGCATTTACATTAGGGAACAATAATAGTTTTAATATCACTTGTACACATATCGATACCCCTGCATTTTCTATAAAGCCAAAAAATGAAATTTATGAAAACAATTATTTAAAAATTAATGTTTCTCCGTATGGTGGACTTTTAAATTATGCTTGGCTAGATGAAAGTTTATCCATTGCAGGACGTGTAATCATAAAAAATAAAAATACCTATTTCAAAGAAATTATAGATTTACAAAAACCGCTACTTTGTATACCTAGTGTAGCCATTCATCAAAATGCGAATGCAAATGACAATTTAAAAATAAATAGCGAGATAGATTTAGTACCAATCTTATCTCAGTTAGACCAAAAAAATTCCATAAAAAAACTAATTTCTGATAATATAAAATTAAATAATAATGAAGAAATATGTGATTATGATTTATTCTTATATGCGACCTCTACCCCAGAATATTTTGGAATGAACGAAGAATTTATCTTGTCTCCAAGAATTGATGATTTAACATGCACCTATAGTGCTTTAAAAAGTTTTGTAGAACATAATAAAAATGATAATATCAATATTTTCTGTGCATTTAACAGTGAAGAAATTGGCAGTTTAACCAAAGAAGGAGCAGATTCTTCTTTCTTAATGGACATTCTAAAGCGAATTGCTGCTGCAACGGAAAAAGATATTTCTATATTAATCAATAATTCAACCATTTTAAGTGCTGACAACACGCACGCAACCCATCCAAATCATCCAGGAAATAGTGATAAAAACAATGAAGCATTTATGAATAAAGGAATTGTTATATCCAAAGATGCTGCATCCACAACGGATAGCATTACTTCTTCTATTTTTAAAGGAATATGTGAAAACGCTAAAGTACCTTACCAAGATTTCGTAACCAAAAACGATATGACAAGTGGAAGCACTTTATCAGGAATTAGTTTAAGACATGTTAGTATTGACTCTATTGATATTGGCCTTGGACAACTTGCCATGCATGGTGCTAAAGAAATTATTGGAAGTGAAGATCCATATTTTCTATACTTAGCTTTTAAAAAGTTTTATGAAACCAAAATAA
Source organism: uncultured Muribaculaceae bacterium (assembly GCA_964430695.1). Taxonomy (GTDB): domain Bacteria; phylum Bacillota_I; class Bacilli_A; order RF39; family UBA660; genus MGBC108787. The sequence continues at coordinate 6,493 of CAYSFO010000022.1, forward strand.
CAAAAGAAAAAGATAGAATTAAACTCAATTAATTCTACCTTTTTATTATTTTATAGTTCAAATTGGGAATTATAAAGGTCAGCGTAGAAACCTTTTTTCTTCATTAATTCATCATGAGTGCCTGTTTCGATAATATTCCCGTCTTTCATAACAAGGATTAGATTGGCATTTTTAATCGTCGAAAGTCTATGAGCGATAATAAATGAAGTTCTACCCTCTGTTAATTTATCCATTGCTTTTTGTACAAGCTCTTCTGTTCTTGTATCCACATTACTTGTGGCTTCATCTAAGATTAAGAAAGGTGCATCCTCAATCATACCTCTTGCAATCGTAATTAATTGTTTTTGCCCTGATGAAATTGAATCATTTTCACTCATTTCTGTATCTAAACCTTTAGGAAGCGTTTTAATAAAATGCGTAAGACCTACCGTATTACAAACTTCCATAATTTTTTTATCGGTTATATCTTTTCGACTGTAAATAATATTATCTCTTAATGTTCCTTCAAACAACCATGTATCTTGAAGTACCATTGTAAATAAGGAATGAATATTTTCTCTACTTAATTCTTTTGTAGAAACTCCATCAATTTTTATATCTCCCTTATTTATTTCATAAAATTTCATAAGTAAATTGACCATAGTTGTTTTACCGGCTCCTGTTGGACCAACGATTGCAATTTTTTGTCCCGCATAAGCTTTCGCTGTAAAATTTTTTATAATTACTTTATCCTCATTATATCCAAATTCAACATTATTAAATTCAATGTCCCCTACTACTTTTTCTTTTTCTAAATATTTTTCAATATCTTCTTGAGAAGACATTTCTTTTTCATCTAGAAATTCAAATACTCTTTCACTTGCTGCTACTGTAGATTGTAGGCTTGTAAATGCTTGCGCAATTTGAGAAAGTGGCGATGTAAACAATCTAACATATGTAATAAATGCAATAATAACACCAAATGTAATCATTTCTTTCGATGTTAAAATGGCTCCGACAACACAAACAGCTACATAACCAAAGTTTCCTATAAAATGCATCATTGGCATCATTAACCCTGATAAAAATTGACTCTTTCGATTAGCATCATAAACTCGTTTATTGCAATCATCAAATTTAGCATCCGATTCTCTTTTCCCATTATAAGCTTTAACAACTAATAGTCCTGAGTAAACTTCTTCAATATGAGAATTTAATTTTCCAAGTTCTTCTTGTCTAGCTGTAAAATATTTTTGTGACTTACCAAGAACCATAAACATAAATATAAATCCGATTAAACTAGCTATAATTGCTGTAATTGCTAAAATACCATTCGTTATAAACATCATAATAATTGTTCCAATAAATAAGGTGATTGCACTTACAAGTGTAGCTAAAGATTGGTTCATAGATTGGGCAATAGTATCAACATCATTTGTTACTCTTGATAAAATATCTCCTGTTTGATTTTGGTCAAAATATTTAAGTGGTAATTTATTAATTTTCGTTGAAATTCTACTTCTTAAAATTCTAGCAAAGTTACTTGATACATCACTCATGAGAATTGATTCTAGATATGAAAATAAAGAGGAAATAACGTATAATCCAATTAGAAAGCAGACAATTTTTTTAATAGCATTCATATCCATAATTGGTTTAATAGTATCACTAATCGATTCTGGCATTTCATCCACTTTTTTATATAAATCTTCTACCGTTGCATCTTTTTCAATCGTACTTAATAGATTTAAATATTCTAATTGTTCTTTTGCAGTTATTGTAGATTCATCAATATGAAATGGTGGTAATAAAACATTTAATGTATTTTCAGATAGATTGGATAATTCTTTTAAAAGTACATTTTGATTTGTGCTATCTACACTACTCATAAGTGCCATGAATTCTTCTTTTTCTTGTTCCGTTAAGCTCGTACTAGCCATAACTTTTGTAATGTCTATATTAGCTAAATTATTGGTAACCGTTTTTGTAACACTTTCCATATTTTCTGTATTTACAATAAGTCCTTTGGAGATTTCATCTGTTAAATTGGATAATCGATTTGGAGCAAGTATAGACAATACAGATCCAGTTGCTGCTAGAATTAAAGCAATGGCAATCATTACTTTAAAACGATTTAATTCTTTAAAAAGTCTTTTCATTGCTTTTTTAAAATCTTTTGAGTGTTCTGGAACTCCTCCTCTTGGTCCTGGTCCTCCTGGTCTAGGCATTTTCTAACTCCTCCTCACTAAGTTGAGATAAAGCAATTTGCTTATAAACGTCGCATGTTTTAAGTAATTCTTTATGTGTTCCCATTCCAACGCATTTCCCATTATCTAAAACGATAATTTTATCCGCATTCATAATGGTACCTATTCTTTGTGCAACAATTAAACTTGTAGCATCCTTTGTATATTTTTTAAGTTCTTTTCGAAGCAATGCATCCGTTTTATAATCAAGTGCTGAGAAACTATCATCAAAAATATAGATTTCAGGATCTCTCGCAATAGCTCTTGCAATGGCAAGTCTTTGTTTTTGACCTCCGGATACGTTTGTACCGCCTTGCGCGATATGGGCATCATATCCTTCTTCCATTTTTTCAACAAAATCAGTACCTTGCGCAACGCGAATCGCTTCTTTTATTTTTTTCTTTGTTATTTCTTCTTTTCCATTATCTCCATAAGAAACATTACTACTTACTGTCCCATCAAACATGACTGCTTTTTGAGGAACATAACCTATTTTATTATGTAGGGCTTCTTGTTTGTACTCTTTGACATTCACTCCATCAATCAATACTTCACCATCAGTTACATCATAAAATCTAGGAACTAAGTAAATCAATGTTGATTTTCCACTTCCTGTTGAGCCAATAAAAGCTACTGTTTCCCCTTTATTTGCTTTAAATGAAATATCTTGAAGTAAATAATCTTCTGCATCTGGATATTTAAAAGAAACATTTTTAAATTCTACTGTCCCTACTTCTTTAGTAACGCCATCAAAATTTCCATCTTTAATACTTAAGTCTGTTTCTAAAACCTCATTAATACGTGAAGCAGATACTTGTGCTCTTGGTAACATCATAAAAATCATGGCTAACATTAAGAAAGACATAATGACTTGCATAGAGTAACTTGAAAATACAACCATATCTCCAAATAAAGCTAATTTATCGCTCATGAGAGCTCCTTGTATTAAATAAGCTCCGACGAAATAGATGCTTAACGTTAAGCCATACATAACTAAATTCATCATTGGCCCCATAATCGCCATTGTTTTTTGGGCAAATAATTGTAAATTTGTTAATTCATTATTCTTTTCTTCAAATTTTTCTTCTTGATATTTTTCAGCATTAAATGCCTTGACTACTCTTATACCAGTTAAATTTTCTCTAGTTACACCATTTAACTTATCTGTTAATTTTTGAATAATTTTAAATTTAGGTATAACAAAGATCATTAAACATCCAATTGTTGTAAGTAATACAACAACTGCTATTGCTGTAATTGTACTCCATTGCGCATTTTTATGAAGTATTTTGGTTACTGCCCAAATGGCCGTAATTGGGGCTTTAATCATTAGTTGAAGTCCCATAGCAATTAACATTTGAATTTGGGTAATATCATTTGTTGTTCTTGTAATCAAACTACTTGTAGAAAATTGTTTTACTTCATGAATTCCTAAATTTTCTACTTTATCAAATAATTTTTTTCTTACATTCATAGAAAAGCTAGCAGATAGATTAGATGTTAGGTATCCCACAATAATTGCTCCTACTAAACTCCCAAGTGCACATAAAAGCATATATGCACCATTTTTTAAAATATCAGACATTGCACTACCTTCCGTTTGCACTAATTTAGTTATTGTTGACATATAATCTGGCATTTTTAGATCTAGCCAAACTTGAAAAACAATTAATAAAAAAGCCAACAGAATTAAACCAATATCTCTTTTTTTAAAATTTTTAAATAATTTAATCATGTTTATTCCTCCTTATATTTAATAAATCTCCATTGCTAAAGACGTTCAAAAACTTTAATAAATATTGTATTTCTTCTATAGTAATTTTTTCCTCTATAATTTTTACTCCAACATAGATAGCATCTTATACATTATATTCACCTAGAATTTTTATGTCAACAAAAAACAAAGATATTTCACTTTGTTTTCATAATATATTATTCGTTTTAATATTTGATTTTTAACATTTTTTTATTCAAAAAATGGTTCTAATTTCTTCCTTGATTTGGAGAATCATCGCCAATTGTTTCCGAATTGATTTCAGGCAAAATGTTTAGTGAAGAAACCACCATAGAAAGTGCTATATTTGTATATTCAAATTTAGAAATTCCTAATAATTGGCATATTTCTCCAATCCTTTGCTCTTCTTGTGATTCATCATTTTTATCATAGCCAGCAATTACATAAATTGCATTTATTAACCATATTTTTTGCTCTTGCTCATTAAATTTCGCAAAAAATTCTCTAGCAATTTCATCTTGAATGTCTTCAAATCCAAATTCACCACTTGCCAATTTATCCATTAAATATTCTTTTGTAGATATCATTATTATTGGTTTTAGATTATCGAAAAGATTATATGGATACAAATCTTGGGCTAAACTACCTTTTAAATATTCTCCTAATTTATTTGACAACATGTCTAAAATATTGTGTCGTAATTCCTTGGTTCTCTTTTCATCAAATAATTTAAGAGTAGTACAAAACACATGATTTATATATTCTCTAAATTGTGTCATAATGCTGACTTTTGAACTTAATGAAATGGATTCAAATTGATCTATTATACCTACATATCCCATCCTATCAATATAATCATTTAATCTTGTTTCAAAAGATGCAATGATGTCTTTCACTTGTGGCATATTAGAACACATGCTTTTTTTCAATGGTTCAAAATAAACTCTCATAAATTGCTCTGCCGTTATATTTCCTTTTTCTGCTAAATTCACACTTGCAACAGCCAATTCAAATGTTTTTTCCATAAAGGGTGCATAATGTCTTATAAAATTATCATCTACGGATCCTAAAACAGCATTATAAAATTCATTATATAATGATAAAATCATAAGTTTATCATTAATATTTTCACTAGTGCTAATTAAATCTATCTCTTTTTTAAAATTTTTAATCATCAATAATCACCAAATTCCCCACATTTATATTGGTTGGTATACTATCATACCCTAAATTATTTGTCAATTTTCACTTAACAAATTTTTCAAAATAAAAAACAAAGATATTCTCTTTGCTTCACAATATATTACTCGTTTTCTATATCTAAATAACGCTGATTCCATTTAGGCATCTTTTCATTTGATAAATTTTTGCTATAAATGACAGTATCTTTATCGTACACTTCAAAATCATCCATATACTTTTGACATAAACTTTCTATTTTTACATGAATTTCATTATTTACTACAATTCTCAAATATTTTTTTGGCAAACGATAAGTCATTTGAATGGTATCCAAGAATAATCTTTTACCAAGTCCTTCATTCTGAAAATTTGGTAAAATGCCAAAACGTCCAATAAAAATATCTTCTGGGTATTCTTTTAACTCATAATAGCCAGTAATCCCAATTACTTCATGATTTAAATAAGCAAGATAATACTTAATATTCGGGTTATTTCCATGAATTGTTTCTTCAAAATATTGTAAACTTTTTTTGTCTTCGGCAAAAAGTTTGTTTTGTAATTCACAAGCTAATTCCATATTTTCTTCATCTAAAACTTTATAAGTTATATCAACCTCTTGATGATCTCCAGCTCCTAAAAGTGGTGTATTTAATGCTCGCATTTTTTTATCATTATTAAAAATATATAATAATTCTGAAAAGTTTTTATCCGGATCTAACATTAAAAGAGCTAAATCATCTAATTCTTTCAACTCTTCTGGTGGCAAATTAAAGAATTCTTTATCATCATCTATATAAGCGGGAGAAAATAAATAAGACATTTCATTCCCCATCAAAGCATGAAAATCAAAAAATAAAGTACGAGCAAGCATAGGTAACCCTTGATAGCTACTACCATGAATATATTTATCTATTTTATCTTTTCCTTTTCTTACATCTAACCAAATTTTAGGAATCCAGTTAAAATCTTCTCGATTCATATCTGTATGTTTATCTCCACTATCTGTATCAGGATCACACACAATCCATCGTTCTTCTTCCCTATTATAATACTCTATAATCCAATGATCATATGATTTTCCATCATTACTAAAATAAGGAGCAAATCCACTACGAACACGTGTTGGAATTCCTTTAGCTTTTAAAATAGAAGCAAGCCACACTGCTACATAACGACAAGTAATGACTACCTTTTTATTGATTTCACGACCCATAAATATTCCTCGATCATCTAATCTAAAAAGTTCTGCCATAATCGCCGGCGCTGTTAACAAAATATCATCATGACTTCGATAGCCATACCATGGATATTCCTCAGCAACTCCATCTCTACTTTTTCCTGTTTCATTTAATCTTATGGAACTACGAATTAATTCTTTACGATGAATTGTTTGTTCTAATAATAAACTGGTTAATTCTTCTAAATCATCGGGTAAACTTTGATAATACTCTTTATAAGGTCCCCAATTTGTAAATATACTAGTTTTCAAATAATAATCTAATATTTCTTCTTTCATTTACTTCACCCTATTTCATTATAAAATAGGAAAATTTAAAAAAACTGACTTTTTAAGAAACAAAATAGTCAGTTATTCAATTGCAATCATAAACTCTGTATATCCAGGTTCATAAACTTCAAGTTCTGGTAAATCTCTTAAATGATATTTATTTTTTTCATAAAAATTATAATAAAACTTATGGGATAAATTTTGTATATCTCTTGCTTCGTTCGAATTTATTTTAAAAATTAACCATTTTGAAGCAGGAAATGCTATTTCTTCAAATTCTTCATGCTTTTCTTTATATAAGCACCAATACTCCATTTTTTTACTCTTAAATCTTTCTTCATATAAAACCATACCATAATTTATATCTCCATACAAATCTTTATATTTTCTTTTTGTGGCACTAAAAAATCTTGGGGCATCATAAGAAATGTTTTCTTCATTGGTTTCTATTTTCACTCCATAAATTTTAAAAGCAGAACGTTTTTCTATACGATAAGACATGTCAATAATTGATTTATTATCTTCGTCAAAATTTAAAATCGGATAACTTACAGTTTTTACTTTTTCTTTTTTTACTTCACTCGGCTTTACACCATGAAATTTCGTAAAAGCTCTAGAAAAAGCAACAGCAGAATTATATTGATATTTTGTTGCAACGTCCATTACACTTAAACCATTTTGCAAATCTTCTACTGCGTTTGAAAGTCTTCGATTCCGTATATACTCTGAAAGATTAATATTTGTAATCAAAGTAAAGATATTTTGCAAAGTATGAGCAGGAACTCCTATCATTTTTGCTAATTCTTTGGCGTCAATTTTTTGTTCTAAATTCTCTTCAATACAATTTACAACTTCATTTAAAGATTTATAAATATTCATAAAAACACCTTAGTGGTTATTATAACACAACTTCTAGTTGTTTAAACGTCTAATTTAAAGCATCACTCATAATTCTAAACTTACTGTTTGTATTCCAAATTTCAAGCAATCTAGAAAAGTTTTTATCTGGTTCTAACATTAGAGTAGCTAATTCTTCTAATTCTAAATACTCTTCTTCTGTTAATTCAAAATTTTTATCACAAATATATTTAGGTACATATAAAAAAATAATTTCATCATTCATAAGCGAATGAAAATCGTAAAATAAGCCTCTTATTGCAGCAGGTATCCCATATGTTAAAGGATTAGAAGCATAATAAATATCTTTCTTCCTATAAGTACCATTTCTAAGTTTTAAATAAGCCTCTGCCCCAAAGATAAATTTTTCTCTTGGGATATCTAAAAGATTAAAATCAACTCCATATTCTTTTAAAATTTTCCCATCAAAATACATATCAGCATCTACTAAAATCCATCGTTGCTGCTTTTCATCATAGTATTCACTTATCCAATGATCCCCAGCCGAATTCAGTTTGGTAACAAATAAAGCAAATCCACTTCTAGCACGTGCTGGTATTCCTTTTGCTTTTAATATACTAACTAATAAGATTGCATCTTCTCGACAACAAACATGTATTTTATCCTTAATATTTCGATGAATAGAAAAATTTTTATCTCTTCTAAGCAATTCTGCTAGCATAGCCCCTGCGGTTGGAAATAAATTATTTTCATAATATAAACTTGTAATTGGTACTTCAGTCATATCTCCATAAAAGCTATTCTTGTCTTTTCTTATTTCTTCATTATATAAATCAAAAGGATGAATAATTTGATGTCTTAAAAGCATACATAATTCTTCTATAGAATCAGGTAAATTTTTAGCAAAATCTTTATACAATCCTAAATCTGTATAACAACTTGTTTGTCTATAAAAATTGAATATATCTTCTTTTTTCATGTAATACCTCTTGAACCTATTTTAACAAACATTAACTTAAACTACAAACTCTTTAAAATTTGAACAACTATTGGCACCACTTTCCATAACCATTCCATGTCATCTAAATTCAATTGATACTTTTTTAAAAGCGGCTGATTATTAAATATATTTAGCAGAGTATCTTCTAAATTATAAACATGCAAAGAAGTAAATAAATCATAAAGGAATTTAAAAATCTTTTCTTTTTGTTTATCGGGAATTTTATCTAATGTTTGGTTCAAAAAATTAGCAAGTTCTTTTGTTTTTTCATCCATTTCTTTTGCATAAACAAAATGATTACCTAAAATAACCCACGAATACAAATCATGTTGTAAAACTCCAAGTTGAGCACTTTCAATCAAAACAGTTTTGGTGTAATTATCAAACATGTTTCCAATGACACTTGCTTTAGGAATATAAGTAATGATTTTCTCTTTTAGTTCTTGGCTTGCTTCTTCTTCCAATAATTTATTGTTAAATCCTGGACCATCATTGTTATAAACTTTTAGTATTTTATTCTTTAATTTTGGATTACAAAAAATAGCAGCATACATAGCAAGATTCCCACCTTTAGAATGCCCACCAACAAAACAATACTTTTTGGTATGCATAAGAATATCTTCTAAATATTCCTTGGCTCTTTCTTGGGCTGGTACTGATTCCATATAACTCATATTGAAATTTTCTTTCCAACCAACAACTGTGGAATCTGTACCTCGAAATGCGATAAATAAAAAATCATTTGGAAGTATATAAGTGAGGGCACTAAACTGCTTTTCCTGAATCTTTTCTACTTCATTCACAAACCTTGTAACAACCACATTTTGAAATCGTTTACTTTCACTTAAGATTTTAAATAAAAGATTTTGATTTTTATCAAACAGATTTTCTTTCGAATTATTCTGATTATATTTTTTGTACAATTCTTTAATTGTAATACTGTCATCTATTTTTAAAAAATTTTCCAATTCTATGTAAGTAAGGGCACATAAAATTAAATTGTCTACTTCATTAAACGCGTCTTCTGTTAATGTTAAATCTCCTCGCCATTTTAAATATGAAAAAATATTTTCCAACATATTCCCCTCTTTACTCTCTTATTATAATTATATTAAGATATACGAATTTAGAAGTATATTTGACAAAAAGTTTAAAAAAAGATAGTATGGAAACATAAAATATTTACTTTTTATGAGGTAATTATATGATTAGTATTAAAGAAACAAAAAAGAAAGCAAAAAAAGCGTTAAGAAAAAACTATTGGAGAAGTGTTGCTATTGTTTTTTTTATCGCTATTATGTTAGGAAAATATAGTGCTTTTTCCCTCCATGTGCGAAATAATATTTCAAATGCCGCCTATGAGAATGTTCCATCCTTTGTCAGCTCAATCAATTCTGAAATAGCGAGTGAAACTATTGAACAAATAACAAAAATAAAAACCAATGTTTCTTCCTATAAACCAACGCGAGGAATACTTGCCAATATATTTAATAATGTTACAAAATCAGGAAGTTTTATCTTTGGAATGTTAAATTCATTTAATCAATTAATTTTTCACGAAAGAATTTGGGCTAGTTTAATGATTTTACTAGGAGCTATCCTTTCTTTTCTCTATTGGATGTTTATTAGAAATGTTTTAATTGTTGGGCAAGCTAGGTTCTTTTTAGAAAACAGAAATTATAAAAAGACAAATTTTAAACGTATTTTTATGCCTTATAAAGTAAAAAAAATAAAAAATATAAGTTTTACAATGATGGTTAAAACAATACAAGAATGGCTTTGGTACTTAACAATCATTGGTGGCATAATAAAACATTATTCTTATGCCTTAGTCCCTTACATATTAGCAGAAAACCCAAGTATACCAAGAAAAGAGGCTATAAAACTATCTAGAGAGATGATGTATGGTTATAAATGGCAGCTATTTAAATTAGATGTATCCTTTATGGGTTGGTATATACTAGATATTCTTTCTTTTAATCTAACTGGAATTATATTTACTTCTCCTTATAAAATGTGCTGTATGGCCGATGTGTATATGCAAATAAGAAAAAAGGCGAAAGAAAAAGAAGTAAAAAATACAGAACTGCTAATGGATAATTATCTTGAAGAAACAGGAAATAAGTATCCTATTGAAAAATATATTTTTAAAGAAAATAATCGAAAATGGTTAAATACAGACTATAACAAAGATTATAGTATTGATTCGCTCATTCTCATGTTCTTTGTAGCATCCATTATTGGTTGGATTTGGGAAGTTGGTCTCCACCTTTTCGAATACGGTACATTTGTTAATCGTGGAACTCTACACGGACCATGGTTGCATATTTACGGTTGGGGATTAATTCTACTTTTAGTATTACTAAAGAAAACACGAAATCAACCTATTCTTACTTTTATTCTAGCCATAATTATTTGTGGCACCCTAGAATATGGAACCGCTTGGTATCTAGAAACTTTTAAAAATGCAAGATGGTGGGATTATGATGGTTTCTTCTTAAACTTGCATGGGCGTATTTGTTTAGAAGGATTAATTGTTTTTGGTGTTGGTGGCTGTGCTTTTATTTATTTTGGTGCTCCACTACTGGAAAGCATTATTAGCAAAATACCTAAGAAAATAAAAGGCTTTCTATGCATTTTCTTAAGCTTATTTTATGTAGCAGACTTTATTTACTCCTCTAAATATCCAAATCAAGGAGAAGGCGTTTCAGAAAATTTTCAGACACAAGAAAATACATATCTTTTATAACCTAACCTCTATTTACATGATTTTTTCATTGTAAACTTACCTATTGACAACTTTAATATGAATTGTTATAGTAATTACCAATCTGAAAGGGGGAAATATTATAATGGCAACAGAAGTAACAACAGAACCAAAAAAATGGGGTTTGTATAATACCTTTGATAATCCAGAATTACTTGATACTTTAGATGAAATTGATATTTGGAAAAAAATTGACAATTTAGGTGGAGCCATATTTCAAGCAAATCATGATGCAGCAGATAATAGACCTTGGGCAGCAAATATTTCTATGACAGATTTAATGCAAGCTCAATATAACTTAGAATTTCTTGTATATTACACAAAAAAATTCGGAGTAGAATTTAGTAGAGAACCAAGTGAGACTGAACATGTGGAAAGAAGTGCATCATATAATGCATGGTTTCAATTCTGGCATGATCATTTTAAATCTATGTCTCCTGAAGTTTATGATCAATTTGTTGAAGATAAATTCAGTGGAAAAGATATTTCAAAATATATGCCAACAGGAAGTTGGAAAGACCTATTAGAACAATCATCATCAAGAAAAAGCTAATAATAAAGGGAAAAATACTATTCAAGAAAGATAGTATTTTTTTATTTGAAAAATTATGAATAAAAAATATCATTTATAAATAGATTTACATATTTCTTCCATCATACGTTCTGTGTTCTTTTTTCGCTCTATACGATTCAGCTTTGTATTATGCATAATATTACACATAATTAAAACAATCACTTTTTTGTCAAAATCAATAATAAACATTGGACCTGTGTACCCACTAAAAGCAATAGTATTATCACTACAATAAGAAGGAACGTCATTTAAGTCTAGGATTAAATTTCTATACCGAGTGCCCATATAGTTATATGTTTTCATTACCTGTACATTTTCATCTATTTTTAATGCTTCACAATACATTTCATTCACAGAACTTCCTGAAACAATTTGACTTAAAATTTCATAGTTTTGCTTATTTTTATCCTCATGTCTCAACATTAACTCTATTGTTTCTTTCTTTAAAAGACTACAATCTAAAAAGGATTTTAAAAAGGCTAATAATTCTTTTCCTGTCGTAAAAATACAAGCATGTCCTGTATAAATTCCTAATTCTTTAGCTTTTCGAGCTTTTGTATCATGAATGATACCAGGGACTATTTCAGTAATTATTTTTCCATTTAAAGTCTCGTAATTATTAGAAGCAATATTTTCAACATTGGGATTTACTGTCGTCTTCTCTAATCCCAGTGCGTCAAATATTTTTGTTTTTAAAAGAACATCAAAAGTTGTATTATAAATTTTTTCAAGTAAAGTAGACAAAATAATATAATGCGTATCTACATAAGTAGGAAATGTACTCTTTACACTAGCAGAAAATAAAATTTTATAAAATTCCTCTCTATTTTTAACAGATCCTAAATATCCATCTGTCCAAATCTCTTGATTATGGCTAAGTAAATCCATTACTTGCACTTTATCTAAATTTACAAAACGACAATCAATATCTTTTACAAAATCATAAAGTTGTAACTTCTTTTCTTCGTACGCCATATAAACAAGTGTCGCTGTGTAAGCTTTTGTTAAAGAAGCAATATCGTATAAAGTTTCACTATCACATTTTTTAATCTTTGGTTTTGTTTCCCTATTTCCAAATACAAATTCTTCTTCTAACCCATTGTTATAAATTTCAATTACATAACCTGGAGAATGACATCTTATATATTCTTCGAAATTAATATCCATTAATGTTTCACCTCATATTAATATATATTAAAGCTTAATTTAAGTTATTTTTTATAGAGCCCTATGAAAGGTCATTTAAAAACTCTTATTTTTCTCATATTCTTTAGCAAAATTATAATATATTTTTATATGTCCGTTTTTATTAGGATGAAAATCTATATTATTAAAATCCTTTGAAGACAAATTATCATTATTAACAAAAATAACATTATCATATTTCTTAGATATTTCATTAAAAGAGTCATTAGCACTAGAAATAAATCCTTCAAGATTATTTCTTATATAGTAAAATTTTGTAGGTATAAATAATCCAATAATAAAGATTTTAATACTAGGATTAATAGTTATTAGACTCTTAATATTTTTTTCTAAATCATTAAGCACTTTATTTATATCTATTTTTCTTAATTCTTTTCTGATTTTCCCTGGTTTTAGTAATTTAAAAAGACTTAACTTTTTAGATTTTAATATATCATTGACAAAAGCTGAATAAATAAAAATAGTATTATTGTTTTTAATATAATCTTTAACAATAATATTTTTGTCTTCTTTCTTTATTTTATAATGATTTAAAAAATTCCTTGGTACCTCTAAATAAGGATAAACACCTGAATATTTACATTTTTTCAACATTTGATTCTGACTATTTTTTATGTCTAGCAATGATATATCATTAGAAATTAAACTATTAATATATCTATTATCATTGTTAGTTGATAGATGAAAACAATTAATTGAAATTACATCATATTCTTTCGATAAATTTTGTTCAATCATTTCAAAAAAACCCTTATGATCCCGATTATCTTTCGTATAGGGAACTCCTATAGAATCAGCGGCTCCTACTAATACTAAATTTCCTTTCATTTTCACCTTTCTATGGTACATATTACCTATTGCAATATGCTCTTATAAATTTTTTACACTTTAAAATATATTACAACTCCAATTAAAAGTTCGAGTTTTCTGTCAATCTGGTGTCCCCGATTGGAATCGAACCAACGACCTATCGCTTAGGAGGCAATCGCTCTATCCTACTGAGCTACGGAGACATAACAATATTTTATCATAAGTGATAGGAATTTATCAAAAGAAATGCTTGTCATAAAAAAGCAAAAAGACAAATAAAAAATCTATAAAGTTTTTCTCCATAGATTTTACATTAATTTTGTTTGATTTTCCTTATTTTTTATTTCCTATATTTCCATATCTTTGATTAAACTTATCAATTTGACTCTGTCTTCTTACTCTATCCAATTTCATACTTTCTTCTGGTACTGGACTTAAATCTGTATAAAAATTCTTTTCCTTATTTTCAAAGGGATACATGGTAATAATATCGTTTGAATCTGCAAAAGTAACTACTTGAAAATAATTGACTAAATTATCATGGAAATAGCCACATGAATTATACCTATAATTATAATAATTTTTTATACCATTACTATTTAATCGTTCTTCATGAGGTAGCATTGCTCTCATTTGATAATACATTTCTTCAATCGGAAATTCTTTAGCAAAGCGTAAATCCATATCACTTGTAAAACCATGATGACTTTTAATATGATTAATTGCATTTTGTTCATCATATTTTAATAACTGTTGTATTGCATACCCATTTTGCTCTTGATAATCGGATTCTTCTAAAATTCCAAGTTTGCTTTTTAAAAAAATTTTCAGATAATTAACTGGAAAACTTTTTCCAACAAGGAAAGCTTCATTTTCTTGAAGTAAAGCATAAGCTTCTGCATATTTTTTTTGACAACACAACAGTTTCAATTTTGCTTGAAGAACATCATTAAGGCTCAAGTGTGAATTTCTACTTGTACGCATCGTTTCAGCAATATTTAGCATTTCCTCTGCCTCTTCTAAACGATTTATTTTGATTAAAGCATCTGCATAATAAATATAAGCTACAATTTCATTTGGATAATTTCTAAGATAAGTTTGGTATTCCTTTATCGCTCGATTTAGTTTATAATCATTTGCTAGCTCTCGTATGGTTTCTAAATATTCATTATTGTAGTATTTTTTCTTCTTTTGATTATAATTTGACATTACTTCCACCCTTTAAAATGTGGTAGTATTATAACCCCCCCCCCGACTTTTGTCAATCATCAACTTTATAATAATCAAACTTTATCCTAAAATTTTATCTTAAAACAATAAAACTTCTCAAATAACTGTGCGATTTAAATAGAAGTGTGAAAAAAAGTTTTGACACCTTTTGTCATATTTCTTGAAATACATGAATAAGTAATTATAATACAAACTCGTGTTACTAATTTGTGGCGCCTTACTACTTATTCTTACAAGTACAAACAGCTTAGATTTTAAAATTGGGGGTTTTGGAAAGTAGGAGGAGGCAGTTATGAAAAAAGAATATGTGCTTATTTTAGTATATGTACTTCTAGTAATTATAATTATGCTAATCGTTGTTATTCTTCAATTAGTATAAAAAACAGACGCTAACCAAATACATGCATAAATACGCATAATAAGGGTATAGCGTCTTTCAAACCAACGTAAGGCGTTATCAAAATTGGTAACACTTACAATTTAATTATAATCTTTTTTAGATAAATTACAACTACTTTTTTCTTTTATTTTTACGTTTTATCTTTATTTTTATAACTTTATCCTAAAATAATTATTTATCTCTTAATAAAGCATTAAATTCACTTTCCACTTTAGTAATGATAGTATTAAATACTTCCATTACTTCTTTTTCTTCTAGTGTTCTCGTATCATCTTTAAACACTAATTTATAAGCAATTGATTTCTTACCTTCACTAATATTTGGATACAAATCAAATACTTCACAAGAAGAAAGCATTCGTTTTCCTTCTTTTTTAATACAATCTTTAATTGTGGCACTATCAATACCTTCATCTACAATAAAAGCTACATCTTTAATAATTTCTGGGTATTTACTTGCTTCTTTATACTTAATCGGCTTAATTTGTTTTTCATACAATGCTTTCATTGATAACTCACAAACATAGATTTCATCTTTTTTAAGAGTTGGATGTACTCGTCCAATGACACCAATTCTTTCTCTATCCAAATAAATTCCCGCAGAAATTCCTGGATGCAAATCATCTATTTCTTCTTTAACAAAAGATACACGATTCTTAAATCCTAAATAATCCAGTAAATTTTCAACAATTCCTTTCAATAAATAAAAATCAACTTTTAATGTACTTCTTTGCCATTCATTTATGATATAATTTCCCTTCATTAAAATAGCTACTTTTGCTTCTTCTTGGAAAGCATCATCATAAGTTTTAGCAATTTCATAAATTAAGACATCTTTTACACTTCTCGCTTTATTATAGTCATACACATTTAGTAAAGAAGGAAGAATACTCGTACGAATCACAGACTTATCCACACTCATAGCATTCGGTAAAACAATGGCTGTACGATGATCATATTTAAATAAATTTACCATTTCGGGACTAGTAAGTGTATATGTTTTACATTCATTTAATCCAAGTGTTCTTAAACGTTTGCTAATTTCTTTACGAATCAAAACATCTCCCACGTACTTTCCACGTTTCGTCTCTCCCTTAGGTAGAGTAGAAACTAAATTATGATATCCATAAAGTCTTCCAATTTCCTCGGCAATATCATTTACGTTTGGGTCAATATCTAATCTTCTAGAGGGAATGGTTACTGTAAATATATCTTTATCTAAAGTATAAGCAAAATCAAGTCTTTTTAATTCTACTTCCATATCTTTTGTATCAACAACGATACCTAATATTTTATTAACATCTTCTGCTTTAAAAGTAACCACTTTCGGTATCTTATCAACAACATCATGTTTGATTGTATCTTTAAGTACTTTGGCACCAGCATACTTTTCAAGTAAATAACAAGCTCTATCCATAGCCATGTTCGTATATTCATAACTTAAACCTTTTCCATAACGTAAGGAAGCTTCACTTTTCAAATTCAAATGATTTGCTGTATTTCGAATACTTACGGCATCAAAAATAGCACTTTCAATTAAAATATTCTTGGTATTCTCATCAACTTCTGTATTTTCTCCACCCATGACACCAGCAATA
>CAYSFO010000023.1:0-22134 GCA_964430695.1 uncultured Muribaculaceae bacterium
ATCTTAGCAGTACTTGTCTTACCAGTTCCTCTTGGGCCAGTAAAAATATAAGCATGAGATATTTTATCGTTTACAATTGCATTTTTAAGCATGCTTATAGTATATTTTTGGCCAATCATCTCATCAAAAGAAGTCGGTCTATATTTTCTATATAAAACTTTATAATCGCTTGCCATAATATCTCCTCGCTAACCAATATTATAGCAAAAAAAAAGGTAATAATCACCTCATATTTTGAAAAAAATTTGATAACAATTGTTGATAAGTATCATTACATTTATTAGAATCAATTTTTTTAAATGTAGTTTTAGAAAAATCGTGTTTATAATCTAATTTATCAAGCAAATAATAAACATTTCTAATGCGACTTTGTTTAATAACCTCTTCACACATAGCACAAGGTTTCAGTGAAACATACAAATCACAATTTGATAAATTCCAACTTTTCAATTTTCTTGCGGCTTCCCTTATAGCTAATATTTCTGCATGAGCTGTAACATCGTTTTGCTTTTCTTTTAAATTATATTTTTTAGAAATAATAGAATTGTTGTAGATGATGATAGCAGAAACGGGTATTTCCCCCTTTTTATATGCTTTTTCTGCTAAAATAATTAACTGTTTTACGACTTTTTGTTTATCCACCATTGCCATCACCTACAAAACATCTACAAAAAAAGTGCACACGAATAGTGACTGATGTGGCTGCTATCTTCCGATTCTGACCAGGTTACAATATACTCGTTGCACGAATTGATAATAACAGTTTCTTCTTAAATTTGCAACATGTTTCACGTGAAACATTATTTATTTCTACTCTTTTCAATATCATTAGATATATTTAAAGCTAATTTATTTGCATAATCTAATAAATTAAGGATTTCAACATCATCCATTCCATTTTCTCTACAGTAACCAATTACTTGTAATTGTTTAAATATTATTTTACTTACTCCATCTATACAAACAAAATCTGCCTCAGAAATAGTATCTTTACTCCAACCTAATTTTCTTAAATCTTCTAAGTTATTACAACTCATTATACTATCACTTACAAAACTAAATTCTTTACTCATATTTATCTCCTTTCCAAATTAATAAAATAGATTATACGTATATTAACTCACAAAAACAATAATAGCAATATCTATAAAAAAAATGTTCCACGTGGAAAATTAAACAAGAAATAAAAAAATATGTTTCACGTGAAACATATAATTTTTTAATATCTAAATAAATTTAGTTTTCTTCAATTTGTTCGTCTTCCAAAGAATTTTCAACAGTTTTATTAGTTAAACTAATCGTAGATACTTCTTGATTATCTTTCAAATGAATCAATCGAACACCTTGCGTTACTCTTCCTAACACATTAATTTGATCTAATGGTACACGAATAATCATACCAGTGTTAGTAACTATGACTAAATCGCTATCTTCTTGAGCAAGTTTAAAGGAAGCCATTGCACCATTCTTTTCAGTAATATTTAAAGCTTTTACCCCTTTACTTCCTCGACGCGTTTGACGGTAATCACAAACACTTGTTTGTTTTCCGTAACCTCTCTTCGTTACAATAATCAAGGAATCATTTTCTGTAGCTTTCTCAGCACCAATACATTCACTTTGAGTTAAATTAATTCCTCTAACTCCACTCGCAGTTCGACCCATAACGCGGATTTCATTTTCAATAAATTTAACCATACGTCCATCACTAGAACCTAATAGGATACAATCTTCACCAGTAGTCTTTAATACAGAAATTAATTCATCTGAAGCTTTTAAACCAATACAAATCTTTCCATTTGCTCTAATATTATCAAATTCATTGATAGAAGTACGTTTAACAATTCCTTGTTTAGTTGCAAATAGTAAATATTTAGCAGAATCATCACGTTTAATACTCAAAATTGAATTAATTTTCTCTTCTTTTTCAATCTGTAACAAGTTGATAATTGGAAGTCCCTTCGATTGACGACTAAATTCTGGAATTTCATACCCTTTTAAACGATATACTTTTCCTTTATTCGTAAAGAATAGTATAAAATCATGTGTGGATAAGGACTCAATATGTTCAACAAAATCTTCTTCGTTTGTATTCATACCTTTAACTCCAACACCACCACGATTTTGTAGTTTAAAGGTATCAGCAGTAGTACGTTTAATATAACCATTGTGAGTAAGTGCTATCATGATATCTTCTTCTGGTATTAAAGATTCATCTTCGATGTATTCAATAGCAGACATATCAATATTTGTTCTTCTCTCATCTGCATATTTATTCTTAATTTCTAGAAGTTCTTCACGAATAATGGCTAATACTTTTTCTTCACTAGCCAAAATACTACGTAATTCATCAATTAATTTTAAAAGTTCAGCAAGCTCATTTTCTATCTTTTCTCTTTCTAAGCCAGTTAAACGACGTAATTTCATTTCTAAGATAGCATTTGCTTGAATTTCATCCAACCCAAACTTAGTCATTAATTGTTCTTTTGCGATAACATCTGTTTCTGATTCACGAATCGTTTTAATCACTTCATCCAAATGATCTAAAGCGATTTTTAATCCTTCTAAAATATGAACTCGATCTAAAGCTTTATCCAAATCAAATTGGGTTCTTCTAATAATGATTTCTTTTTGATAATCAATATATTTTGAAATAATGTCTTTAAGTCCCAATACTTTTGGAGACCCTTGATCAATCATTAATAGATTTATACCATAATTTGTTTGTAATTGCGTATGTTTATATAAATTATTTAGAACTACATTTGCATTGGCATCTCTCTTTAAGTAGATAACTACTCGGACAGGATGTTCTAAATTAGATTCTTCATGAAGTTCACTAATTCCATCAATGATTTTGTCTCGAACGAGTTCACCAATACGAGACTGAAATTCCGCTTTATTCACTTGATAAGGAAGTTCAGAAATTACTATACGGGTTTTACCGCCATTTCCATCATCTTCAATGTCTGCCTTACCACGAATGGTAATACTTCCACGTCCAGTTTCATAAGCCTTTCTTATACCACTATTACCAAGTATTGCCGCTCCAGTAGGAAAATCTGGACCTTTAATATATTGCATCAATCCACCCGTATCAATATCGTGATTATCAATATAAGCAACACATCCATCAATGACTTCTCCTAAATTATGTGGTGGAATATTTGTTGCCATTCCAACCGCAATACCCATAGTTCCATTCACTAAAATATTAGGAAAACGACTTGGTAAAATAACAGGTTCTTTTTCTGTTTCATCAAAGTTTGGTACAATATCAACAGTATTTTTATTAATATCTCTTACCATTTCAAGTGCTAACTTAGACAATCTTGCTTCTGTATAACGCATGGCAGCAGCACCATCGCCATCCATATTACCAAAATTACCATGTCCATCTACAAGTTCATGACGAAAGCTAAAGTTTTGTGCCATACGAACCATTGCATCATATATCGAAGAATCTCCATGTGGATGATATTTTCCCATAACATCCCCAACAATTCTTGCACTCTTACGATGTGGTTTATCAGGAGTATATCCTGATTCATACATAGAATACAAAATACGACGATGCACAGGTTTCAAACCATCTCTTAAGTCCGGAATCGCACGAGAAGTAATAACACTCATAGAATAATCTAAAAATGATTTTTGTACTTCTTCAACAATATTATTTTCAATAATTCTTTCCATCAATAAACCTCCTAAATATCCAAATTTTCAACAAATACAGCATTTTTTTCAATGAAATCTTTACGAGGTAGTACATCTTCACCCATTAAATCCGTAAATACCTGATCAGCTGCCATTGCATCCTCTACTGTAATTCTCTTTAACACACGATTATCATTATGCATAGTTGTTTCTCTTAAATCAATCGCATCCATTTCACCTAATCCTTTAAAACGATTTACTATCGGTTTTGCATTTGGTGGAAGTGTTGCTCTATATTCTGCAAGTTCTTCATCAGTTAAAACATATTTAATATTTTTTCCATAAACCACTTTATATAAAGGAGGTTGTGCAGCATATACATACCCGCCTTCTATAATTGGTCTAAAAAAGCGATAGAAAAGGGTTAATAACAAAATTCGTATATGACTACCGTCTACATCGGCATCGGTCATAATTATGATTTTATGATATCTTAAATTTTCAATATTAAATTCTTCTCCAATACCTGTACCAAATGCTGTTATAATTGTACGAATTTCTTCATTAGACAATGCTCGATCAAGTCTAGCCTTTTCTACATTTAAAATTTTTCCTCTAAGTGGTAAAATTGCTTGCGTTTTCGGAATTCTAGCATCCTTTGCAGAACCTCCTGCACTATCTCCTTCGACAATAAATATTTCTGAAATAGAAGCATCTTTACTTGTACAATCAGCAAGTTTTCCAATGGTATTAATTGTATCTAAAGCTGATTTTCTTCTTGTTAACTCACGAGCTTTTTTTGCAGCAAGTCTAGCTCTTGCCGCAGTGGTTGCTTTCTCAATAATAATTTTTGCTTCATCTGGATTTTCCATTAAGAATCGTTCAAACCCTGCGCTAAATATATCATCTGCTATTTTTCGAACCTCTGCATTACCAAGCTTTGTCTTCGTTTGTCCTTCAAATTGAGGATTCGGATGTTTACAAGATATAATCATAGTTAAACCTTCTCTTACATCTTCTCCTGTTAATGCTTCATCATTATCTTTTAAAATTTTATTATTTTTAGCATAATTATTAATAATTCTTGTTAAAGCACGTTTTACACCATCTTCATGTGTTCCACCTTCATAAGTATTAATATTATTTGTAAAAGAATAAACATTAGCATTATAAGAATCATTATATTGCATAGCTACTTCGACTTCTATACCATCTTCGGTACCTTCAAAATACATAACATTACTGTGAATAGGTGTTTTATTCTTATTAAGCATTTGTACATATTCAATAATTC
The DNA here is from genome assembly GCA_964430695.1 of uncultured Muribaculaceae bacterium. Classification (GTDB taxonomy): domain Bacteria; phylum Bacillota_I; class Bacilli_A; order RF39; family UBA660; genus MGBC108787. Next base: position 4,949 of record CAYSFO010000023.1, read on the forward strand.
CACCATTATATAAAAATTCTTTCTTCTTTTCTTCTTCACGTTCATCAAATAAAATAATACGAATGCCTTTATTCAAAAAAGCAAGTTCTTGAAGTCTTTTTGCAAGCGTATCATAATTATAAACGGTTGTTTCAGTAAATATTTCTGGATCTGCTTTAAAAGTAACTGTTGTTCCTGTTCTATTTTCTTCACATGTACCAATCTCTTTTAGTGGCGCATCGGGATGCCCTCCATTACTAAATTTTTGATAAAATACTTTTCCTTCATGATAAACAGTAACTTCTAACCATGTGGACAAAGCATTAACAACACTTGCTCCAACACCGTGAAGTCCACCACTTACTTTATATCCTCCATCGCCACCAAATTTTCCACCAGCATGTAATACGGTAAAAATAGTTTCTACAGTTGATAAACCCGTTTTTTTATTAAGTCCTGTTGGCATTCCTCGCCCATCATCTTTAACAGTTATTATATTTCCTTTTCCAATAATGACTTCAATATCATCACAATATCCAGCTAAAGCCTCATCGATAGCATTATCAACAATTTCCCATACTAAATGATGTAATCCTTTTTCACTTGTAGTACCAATATACATACCAGGTCTTTTACGAACTGCCTCTAAACCTTCCAAAACTTGAATATCATCATCCGTATAATGTTTAATTTCATCCATGATTATACCTCCTCTAGTTTCCCATTACTCACATATATTTTTTTATAATTTTTATTAGAAAGTAAAGAATCTATTTTCTCTATTTCTGTTGTTGTAATAAATGTTTGAATATCTTTATCAATAAAGGTTAATATATTTCTTATTTTTTCTATATCAAGCTCACTTAATAAATCATCCAAAATCAGTAACGGAGTAACATTTTTTTCTAACTTAAATATAGCTATTTCACTAAACTTCCAAGAAATAATTGCATTTTTTTGCTGCCCTTCAGAACCATAATCCTTTATATCCAAATCATCCAAATAAAAGACTAAATCATCATGATGAACACCAAAATTTGTCTTTCCAAAAGAAAGATCTCTATTTAAATTCTTTTGATAAAATTTAAATAACTCTGTTTTCGTTTTCCCATCATAATCACTTACATATTTTACTTTTAAACTTCCTAAACCCGCTATTTTAGAATATATATCACCAATCGATTGATTGATAAGTTCAATATATTTCTTTCGAGATGCATAAATTTCTAAGCCTGCATCAATCAGTTTTTCAGTTATGACATCTAAATAAGAATGCAAAGAATTTCCATTTAAATACATTTTTTTTAAATATGCATTTCTTACCTTAATTAGCTTATTGTAAGTATTTAATTCTTTTAAATAAAGAATATTTAGCTGCGAAATGGCTATATTCAAATATTTTCTTCTTATACTTGGCGTATCTTTTATCATTTTTAAATCATTTGGATTAAAAAGTACAATATTAATCTTAGAAATATAATCACTTATTTTAGTAATTTTATTATTATCAATTTTTACTTTTTTTCCCTCTGTTGTAAGAATGACCTTATAAGTATTTTGATACTGATTATGCAAGGTTCCTTCCACTTTCGTCAAGTTTGTATTCTTTCGAATTAAAGTTTTATCATTGATTTGCTTAAATGATCGAGTTAATGCTAAAACATAAATTGCTTCTACTAAATTTGTTTTTCCACTTCCATTTTTACCATAAATAATATTTAAATGAGGATCAAAAGAAATAGAAATTTTTTCATAATTGCGAAAATTCAGTAATTTTAATTCTTGTATTTGCATATTTTGCCTCTTTTACGCCCGTATAATAAAATAATAGGTATTTATGTACTCCTATACCTATTAAAATTATATCATAAAATATATTATCTTTAAAGCATTTTTTGCTTTAATATGCCTTAAAATAGATTGTATTTTTAAAAATTAGTTCATCTCTTTATCATCGTTTTTCAATTTTCTTCCTCTTAACACAGATTCTAATCTTGTAGCTCTTAAAATTTGGTTATCAATAACGCCATAAGAGGTATCCAAAAGAATTTTATCCCCATTTTTAAATTTTACAATTAAATGATTATTTTTATAATAATAACGATCAATTTTACTTAATCGAAGCCATGAACAAGAATTAACCCGAGTCGAAGCCGTTGGAAAAAAAATAATTTCATTACTTTCCTCAACGATAATAGGTGCTTTATATGAAACGCCAATTAAACTTTCTGTGCCTTTTCTTCTTCCTAATAAAGAACTTCCAAAATAAGAACAACTATCTTCCATTATTTTATTTGCCGGCTTATCAACAATAAAATTTGAATCCTCTTCATACACCCTTGTTTTATTCTCCATAGCATATAACGCTAATGTTCTATTATTAATTTCATAATCTTTCAACAATTTCACCCCCTAACCAAGTAAAATTGTTTTCTACAATAGCACTTTTTTTTACATATTTTGTCGAAAAAGAAAAAACTCACTAATTTTAGTAAGTTTTAATCGGTAAAATCAGTTGAATTAACGATTCATCTTTTACAGATTTAATGATAATTGGTTTAACATCATTAGTTAAAAGCAGTAAAATATCTTCATCTTTAATCGTTCGTAATGCTTCTAACATATATTTTGAACTAAAAGATATATCTATACTTGCAGACTTTTCTGTGTCTACAAATAATTTTTCCTCTACTTTACCAATTTCAGAAGCATAAGAATTGATAATCATTTCTTTATTTTCAATTTTCATTTTAATAATATTCTTATCTTTCCCTTGTGTAAGCAAGGAAGCACGATCGACACTTGCCATATAATCATTTTTATTTAATTTCACAATAATTCCAAATTCTGTTGGGATTAAATTAGAGGTATTTGGATACGTTCCAGAAAGAAGATTTGTTTGAAATTTTATATTTTTATATTTAAATAATACTTTATTATTAAATATATGCATTTCCACATCTTCATCGTCTGTAATAATTTTTTCTAGTTCTATAATATTTTTTCCTGGAACAACAATATTTATATCTGTATCCACAGGATTTGCTAATTTTATATTTTTCTTTGCTAAACGATAAGAATCGGTTGCAATAAATACAAGTAAATCTCCAGTAATTGTAATATTAATTCCTGTAAGCAATGGTCTTAATTCTTGTGTAGATATAGCAAATACGGTTTGATTAATTAAATCTTTTAAAACTTCTCCTTTTAATATAATTGGATCTTTATGTTCTTCCATTTTCAAATTTGGATAATCATTGGCATCTAAACAATTTAGATTATATTGAGCATTTTCTGTATAAATTCTTATTTTTAAACGATCAATGACTTCAAAGTTAATGACATCACTAGGCATCTTTCTTATAATATCAACTATATATTTACTTTGAATAACAATCGTTCCTGTATTTTCTACATTCTTTATCTCTTTAGATGGAATAAAAGAATTTATAGTTAGTTCACTATCACTAGCCGTTAAATACAAACCATCTTTATTTAAATCAAATTTAATCCCACTTAATACTGGAATCACCGTTTTAGTAGAAACCCCTTTTATTACATTCGTTATATTTTCTAATAAAATATTTTTATCAATTGAAAATTTCATATTTTCTTCCTTCTTTCTTATTATTATTTTTATTATGCTGTGGATAATGTTTATAACTTCTCTAACCGCTTATTTATTCATCAATATTTTAAATTTTTAAAGTGTATAACTCTCTTTTATTACATTAGTTATTCACTTTTTAGATTTTATTCTTTAATTCTGTAATTTCTAACTCTAATTGTTTATTATTTTTTAAATCTTCTGTTATTTTATCAACCGCATGTATAACTGTCGAATGATCTCTACCTCCAAATTCTAGTCCTATCCGTGGAAATGTTTCTTCTGTTAAATTTCTTGAAAGATACATTCCTATTTGCCGTGGATAAGCGATATTTGCACTCCTCTTTTTTCCTTTTAAATCATCTACTGTAATATGGTAGAAATCTGCAACTACTTTTTGAATATTGGAAATGGAGTTTTCAGAATAAATATTTTTATTAATAAAGTCTTTTAAAGCTTCATTTGCAAATTCTAAATCAATCGTATCTGGAACAATCATGGCAGTGTAAGCCATCAATCGATTTAATGCTCCTTCTAAGAATCGAATATCATTTTGACAACTGTTAGCTATAAATTCGATTACATTTTCATCGATTTTAGATTCAATGCTTGTTCCTTTTATTTTATGTTGGATAATTCGAACCCGAAGATCAAAGTTTGGAGGATAAATATCCACAGGTAATCCCCACATAAACCGACTTCGTAAACGTTCTTCCAAGATTTTTAAATCATCTGGACTACGATCGGAACTAATAATAATTTGCTTATTGGCTTGATGAAGAGCATTAAAGGTATGAAAAAACTCTTGTTGTGTCTTCTCTGCTCCAACTAAATATTGAATATCATCAATGATTAATACATCCACATTTCGATATTTATTTTTAAAGTTATTGGCATAGTCGATAGAATTTTGTCCTTTTTCTACGTTTGCAATTCCAATATAATCGTTCATAAATATATCACTAGTAGTATATAAAACTTTTTTATTACTATGTTCAGAAATAAAATTGCCAATCGCATGCATTAAATGGGTCTTACCAAGTCCACTCTTTCCATAAATAAATAATGGATTATGAATTTTACCAGGTTGTTCCGCGACTGCCATTCCCGCCACTTTCGCAAGTCGATTGGTGTCTCCAACAATAAAATTATCAAAGTTTAAAGATGGATTTAAGTTACTTTCCCATATTTCTTCTTCGAAAGAAGATTCACTACTAGTATTCTCTAATATTTCCTCTTGCTCTTTTTCTAAAATAAAATGTATATCATAATTAATTCCAGAGATTTTAAATAACACTTCTTCTATTAAAGAATAGTAATTGTCTCCAAGTATCGTTTTATGAATTTCCATCGGAACCTGTATAGTTATAGAATCATTTTCTACACTGATTAACTTTAAATCGTTAAACCATGCGTTATAAGATGCCGAATTAATTTCATTTTTGATATTCTCTAAAAAACTACTCCAAAGCTCTTTAACTAACAAGTTCCTCACCCCGCTTACTTTGTTACCTTTAACCAATTTCATTGTACTAAAGTTTATTCTAAATGAAAAGTCCAAAAAGCTTCCATTTTATTTATCCACAATTTATCAACAATCGTTTTGCCTTATTCTAAACGACTTTGTTTAATTTATCAACATTATCAACAAATTTTAACTTTTTTTATAAACAAGTGTGTAATAATTTATCCACACATATGTGAATAGTGTGAATAGAGTCATCAATTCCTATACTTTCCAGTATTTTTTATCCCCATTTTTAATCACTATTTAAATTTCTGAATATTTCTTGACTTTTTTTATTCACAAATATTATAATAAAGAAGCTTTAGATTTAAAGGAGGAAGAAGAAATGATTAGAACATATCAACCAAACAAAAGAAAAAAAGCTAAAAAACATGGTTTTTTTGCTCGTAAAGAAACAAAAATTTTAAAACGTAGAAGAAAAAAAGGCCGTAAAAATTTAATTACGAAATAAACCACTCATGTGGTTTTTTTGCTATTATGTTAATCAGGAAGTGATACAAAATGAAAAAAAGAGAAGTTGTAAAATCAAAACAAGAGTTTAACGATATCATAAACAATTCTCCCTTTTTTAAAAATAAAAGTTTTGTTATATATATAAGGAAAAAGAAAGAAAAAAATTCTCGTTTTGGACTAGCGATTAGCAAAAAGGTTGGAAATGCTGTTACAAGAAATAAATTAAAAAGACAACTTAGAGCCATCATCGATGAGGCAAAAGACATCTTTCCAAATACGAGTGATTATATTATAATGATAAAGAAAAAGTGTGTTTCTTTATCGTTTCAAGAAATGAAGAATGAATTAATAGAATTAATAAAGGAGATAAAATGAAAGCAAAAAAGATAGTAGTACTGTTAACAACCATATTGTTATTAACCACAGGTTGTGGGAATTCCAATTACTTAAAAGAAGATAAGAAAATAATTACATTTGATTCTACAGGGCAAAGCTTACAAAATAATATTTTATGTAAGCCTAGTGATAAAGAACTGTATGAATTATATGAAAAATATAATGATCAATTAAAAATAAAATTAGATGATTTGCCAACATGCGAAGATTTTAAACCAAGTGATATTAAATATAACGGTTTATGGGAAACAATCTTTGTTAAACCCTTAGCATTTCTAATATTAAAACTTGGAATGCTAATTAAAAATTATGGAATCTCTGTTATGTTAATCGGTTTAGGAATAAGATTAATCCTCTTGCCTTTCTCTAAGAAAAGTATGGATCAATCCGAAAACATGAAAAAAGCAGCTCCAGAAATTCAAAAAATTGAAAAAAAATATGCGAATCGTACAGATAGCGATTCCATGATGATGAAGAGTCAAGAAACCATGTTAGTTTATAAAAAATATAAAATTAATCCAGTATCTGGTTGTTTAATGGCTTTTATTCAACTTCCATTATTCTTTGCTTTCCTACAAGCAATAAACCGAGTTCCCGCTATATTCGAAGATAGTTTATTAGGAATGAAACTAGGAATGACTCCTTGGGTGGGAATTAGTAATGGAAAATATATCTATATTGTTTTAATTATTTTAATCATTTTAACCACTTACTTATCTTTTAAAAATTCAATGAATAATCAAAATGTAAATAGTGAAATGGAACGTCAAATGCAAATGACTTTAAAATTTATGATCATTATGATTTCCATTGCATCCTTTAGTTTACCAACTGCAATTGCTTTATATTGGGTAGTAACAAATGGATTTATTGTTCTTCAAAATTTCATTTTTAAGAAAATAAATAGTAAGAAAAGAGGTAAGTAGGAATGAAAGAAGTAGAAATAGAAGCAAAAACAAAAGAAGAAGCCATAAGAAAAGCATGTGAAAAATTAAATGCAAGTGAAGCAGAAATCATTTATCACATTACGGAAGAAAAAGGACGTTTATTTAAAGCGGCATTATATAAAATATCTGCAACAACTTTAATAAATATTGCGGAAGAAATTAAAGAGTATTTAAGAGAAATCATTACGAATTTAGGATTAGACGCAAATTTCGAATCTACCATTCGTGAAAAAAGAATAAATATTCAAATGTATGCAGACAATAATGCTATCTTAATTGGTAAAAATGGTCAAACATTGAAATCTCTAGAAGTCTTAGCAAAACAAAAAGTATTTAATAAATATAAAACGCATATAAATTTAAACTTAGATGTAGAAAATTACAAAGAAAAAAGAATTAAGAATATTGAATATCTTGCTAAAAAAACAGCTAGAGAAGTCAGAAATACAAAAGTAGAAGTAACATTAGAAAATATGAATTCTTTTGAAAGAAGAATCGTTCATAACGCTTTAACAGATTTCAAAGGAATTACAACCATTAGTGAAGGCGAAGAACCAAATCGTCATGTAATTATAAAACCTACAGATTAAAAATGTAGGTTTTTAAAAACCCACTTATCCACATAAAAATATTTCCCGGGAAATATTTTTGATAAAATTTTTAAAATCAATTAAACAGGAAAGACGTTTAATTACAATGAAAAAGTTAGTAGATATTCTTAATCTTCTTTTATAATGCTTTTAGGATATGGTTTTCTTTCATCTGTTCTATATAATAAATAATCAATACTTGTATTATAAAAGTTAGCAAGTTTTATTAAACCATCATATGATAATTGATTTTCTTCTGTTTCACATCTTGAATACTGTTGTTGAGACACATTTAATATTTTAGCAATATCTTTTTGGTATAAGTCCTTATCTTCTCGCATTTCTCTTAATCTGTTCATAAATATCCCTCATATACATTTTTATCATACACGTAAAAATTGTATTGACACGTACACGCAAAATGAGTATCATAATAATATATACACGGATAATGTGTATGAAAATTATGAGGGTGCTAAAAATGAAATCAGAAAAGTTTGATAAAAATAAAAAACGAATAACAATAATAGTAATGTTAGGAATACTATTTATGATTCCACAAGTAAAAGCGATAACAAGTGATAATGTATTATATGGAGAAGGAAATGTAACAGAAGCATTAGATGAATTAAATGAGAACTTAAATATATGTTTAAGTGGAGATGCAGATGAAACAAAAGTACTAGCTGGCTATCAAACATATTACAAAGGCAAACTAGTAGTAGGAACGATACCAAGTAAATCATCTGCTACTTATACACCGGGAACAAGTAATCAAACGATAAGCGCAGGCCAATATCTAAGTGAAGATCAAATTATCAAAGGAGATAGTAATTTAAAAGCAAGTAATATAGCATGTGGAATAACAATATTTGGAGTAAAAGGGACAAAAGGATGTGTAGGAGATACAACATCAACAACGAAAACAGGACTAGCAGCAACTGCTCAAGTAGGAGAGTATGTCCAAATGACACCAACCATAGCTTCTTATGTTGTACCAAAAGCTCTCACTGGATACACAAGTACTGTTACTATCAAACCGAGTGAATTGAAATTATGGAGAATTATCCGAATCAATAATGACGGAACAATAGAAATGGTGTCAGAATATGTATCAAGTACAGCAATTACATTTAGTGGAGAAACAGGATATAAAAATTTAGTAGGAGCACTAAATACATTAGCAAGTCTGTATGCTAACTATGAATATACTCTAACAACAAGACATATGGGATATAATGGACAAACAGAATTCCTAACAACATTATCCAAAGAAACATGTGGAACAAGTAGTACAACAGATAATAGTAGAGAAACAAGTGGATGTGGAGATACGTTATATGAGACAGATACCAACCTAGTGGAAGCAGCAGTAGGAACATTAGTTGCGAATAAAGTTTCTGCGACAACTACCGCAACATCATACTGGTTAGCTTCTCGCATGTATCGCTATGACAGCTCCACTAGCGTATCCTATAGCAGGCGTTTTGTGTACTTGAGTGGGGTTGTGGCGGACTCTATCCTATATACCTATATTGGTGGTAACATTGGTTGGAACGGCAACAACCCCAACAGTTCGCTTCGTCCTATCATTACTCTAAAATCTGGAGTTTCTGCCGCCTCAGGTTCTGGAACGAAAGCGAAACCTTGGGTGTTATCTTAAAAAAAAACTCTAAAGTAGATTATTTTCATAATTTACTTTTTTCATGCTATAATACCCTCGAAGGAAGTGGGATTTATGGAAGATACAATCGTTGCCATATCAACTGCGTTAGGTACGGGAGCTATATCTATCATTCGATTAAGCGGTAGTGAATCTTTAAATATTGTAAATAGCATCTTTAAAGGAAAAGACTTAACAAAAGTAGATTCCCATACCATTCATTATGGTTACATAGTTGATGATGAAGAAGAAATAGATGAAGTTTTAATAAGCGTTATGTTATCTCCCAAAACATTTACCACCGAAGATATAGTAGAAATAAATTGCCATGGAGGAATTGCAACAACAAATAAAATACTAGAATTAACTATCAAAAAAGGAGCACGTCTTGCAGAACCTGGAGAATTTACCAAAAGAGCTTTTTTAAATGGAAGAATAAATCTTTTAGAAGCAGAATCAGTAAGTGACTTAATTTCATCTAAAAGTGATAAACAGCGTTCCATGGCTATTAATGGAGTAAATGGAAGATTAAGTGAAATTATACGAAAATTAAAAGAAAATATATTAAACATAATAGCCAATATAGAAGTAAATATAGATTATCCAGAATATGAAGATGCCATTGAAGTTACACCAGAATACTTAAAAGAAAAATTGCAATCCATTAAGAAAGATATGGAACTTTTAGTTTCCAATTCTGAAATTGGTAAGATAATTAAATCTGGGATTGACGTTGCTTTAGTAGGACGACCAAATGTTGGAAAAAGTAGTATCTTAAATGCTCTTTTAAATGAAGATAAAGCTATTGTTACAGATATATCAGGAACAACAAGAGATTTAATCGAAGCCAAAATGAATCTAAATGGCATTGAAATCAATCTAATAGATACAGCAGGTATTAGAGAAACACAAGATATTGTAGAAAAAATTGGTGTGGATAAAAGTAAAGAAATCATAGACCAAGCTGACTTAATTATCTTAGTACTTAATAATAATGAAGAATTAACAAGTGATGATAAAGAATTACTTGAAAGCATTAAAAATAAAACCAATATTGTATTTGTAAATAAAACAGATTTAGATAATAAATTAAAATTACCAGACAATTTAAACATTGTGAAAGGAAATACAAAAGATTTAAATGGTTTAGAATCCTTAAAGAAAAAAATAATTGAAATGTATAATCTTGATAAAATAGAAGAAAAGGATTTAACATATCTTTCTAATGTCCGACAAATAACTTTAGTACGCGAGGCATTAGCAAGTATCTTACAAGCGATAGAAGATGTTGATAGTGGAATACCAATAGATATGTTAGAAATCCATTTAAGAAGCGCTTTTGATAACTTAGGAATACTAATCGGCGAAACATATGAAGATGAGTTAATAGATAAGTTATTTAAAAACTTTTGTTTAGGAAAATAGGTGAAAATATGATTGAATTAGGAACCGAAAAAGATTTAAAAAAGATTATGGAAATATTAGAGGAGACTAAAGAAGAATTTCGTACTGACCATAACCCGCAATGGGGTTCAACGGAAGAAGATTATCCAAATCAAGAAAAAATTCTAGATGATATTAGAAAGAATAGTCTTTATCTAATAAAAGATAATAACCTTATAAAAGGATTTATTACAATAGCAAAAGATAATGGAGAATATGAAGAATTAGTAAAAACAAGTCATTTGCCTGCTTATATATTACATCGTATGACAATTCCTAAAGTTTATCGTAGACAAGGCATTGCTCAAGAACTAATGCATTTTGCAGAAGAATTAGCAATAAAAAATGACATTAGATTATTAAAAGCGGATACAGAAAAAAGAAATGATAAAATGAATCATTTATTTTTAAAACTTGGATATGAAATGAAAGGATCATTTATTTATGATGATTATCCTGGAGAATACATTTATTATGAAAAACAATTAGGAAGTGAAGAAAAATGAAGTACGATGTTATCGTAGTAGGTGGAGGACACGCCGGTTGTGAAGCTGCCCATATCTCTGCATTTATGGGTAAAAAGACTTTACTTATTACTATGAATATAAAAAATATTGCCGACATGCCATGTAATCCATCAATTGGAGGAACAGCAAAAGGTGTAATTGTTCGAGATATCGATGCCCTAGGTGGCTTAATGGGAAAAGTTGCAGATATTAGCCATTTTCAAATCAAAATGCTAAATAGTAAAAAAGGACCAGCTGTGAGGTCTTTACGTTGCCAAGCAGACAAAGTAATCTACCCCAAAAATATGCTAAAAAAACTAAACTCTACAGAAAATCTAGAAATAAAAGAAGCAACCGTAGAAGATATTTTAACGGAAGAAAATAAAATCAAAGGAGTCATTTTAAATAACCAAGAAACGATTTTTTGTAATGCTCTAATTTTAACTACTGGAACCTATTTAAAAAGCAATATTTTAAGAGGAGCAACTAGTACAGAAGGCGGACCTCATGGGGAAGCAAGAAGTAATTTCTTAAGCGATAATCTAAAAAAACTAGGATTTACCATTCAACGTTTAAAAACAGGAACACCTCCTCGTATCAAAGCCAATTCTATTGATTTTTCTGTTTGTGGAGAAGAATATGGTGATAACAAGTACTATACTTTTTCTCATGATGATGCTCCTCATTATAAAATAGAAGAGCAAGAAAAATGCTATCTTCTATACACCAATGAACAAACGCATAAAATTATTTTAGATAATCTAGATAAATCAAGTATGTATGGCGGTTATGTAACAGGAATAGGACCAAGATATTGCCCATCTATTGAAGATAAAATTGTTCGATTTAAAGATAAAGAACGTCATCAGCTATTTTTGGAACCAGAAAGTATGTATTATGATGAGTGGTACTTGCAAGGATTTTCAACAAGTATGCCCGAAAGTATTCAAGAACAAATGGTCCATAGTTTAAAAGGTTTAGAAAAAGCAGAAATTACAAAATATGCTTATGCAATTGAATACGATGCAATTGATCCATTACAACTAAAACCATCCTTAGAAACAAAAATTATTGAAAATCTATTTACAGCAGGTCAAATCAATGGTACAAGTGGGTATGAAGAAGCCGCAGGACAAGGCTTAATCGCTGGAATTAATGCTGTAAGAAAATTAGACGAAAAAGAACCCTTTATATTAAAAAGAAATGAATCCTATATTGGGGTATTAATCGATGACTTAGTAACAAAAGGAACCAAGGAACCTTATCGAATGCTAACTTCACGTGCCGAATATCGCTTATTGCTTCGTCATGACAATGCCGATTTACGCCTTAGAGAATATGGCCATCAACTTGGTACAATTACAAAAGAAATGTACGATAATTATTTAAAACGAGTACAAGAAATAAACGAATTAAAAAAATTCTTAACAAACACTAAATTAGAATTAACAGATGAGGTAAAAGAGTCTTTCCAAGAAACCAACTTTAACTTGCCTCCAAATAAAATGCCTCTTTTAGAATTATTAAAACGTCCAGAAATTACTTTTAAATTTCTAGAAAATATAATAACCATTCCGTTCAATGAAGATATAAAGGAAATTGTAAGTATTGAGATAAAATATGAAGGATATATCAAAAAAACAGAAAAAGAAATTGAACGTATGTTAAAACTGGAAGAAAAACAAATTCCCAAAGATATTGATTACAATAAAGTAAAAAATTTAGCCAGTGAAGCAAGAATGAAATTAGAGAGCATCAGGCCAATATCCATTGGACAAGCTTCTAGAATAAGTGGGGTAAATCCTGCTGATATATCTATACTAGCTATTTATTTAAAAAAGGAATACGGAAAAAATGAATAAAGAAGAATTTATAAATGAACTAAAAAAAATAAATATTGCTGTTTCAAAGGAACAACTAGAAAATTTTGAAAGTTATAAAGATTTTCTAATAGAGTATAATAAACATACGAATCTAACAGCAATTAAAGAGGAAAAATCCATTTATTTAAAACATTTTTACGATTCCTTACTCATGAATGAATATATAAAAGAAAATACGAAAGTTTTAGATATAGGAACTGGTGCCGGATTCCCCGGAGTTGTACTTGCTATTCTAAATCCAAATACAAACTTTGTACTATTAGACTCTAATAATAAAAAAATAAAATTTTTAGAACTTTTAAAAGAAAAATTAAACTTAAAAAATATAAAAATTATAAACAAGCGTGCAGAAGAGTATGTGAGAAATCATTTAGAAGAATTTGATATAGTCACTTCTCGTGCCGTTGCAGACTTAAGAATTTTAACGGAACTATCTCTTCCTGCCTTAAAAATACATGGTTTATTTATTCCTTTAAAATCAAATATAGAAGAAGAATTAAATGTGGCATCAGAAACAATAGACATATTAAATGGAAAGTTAATTGAAAAAAAGGAACTCTTTTTACCTATAGAAAACAGTAAAAGAACAATTCTAGTAATCGAACATATAAAGAAAACAGATAAGTGTTATCCCAGAACCTACGACAAAATTCTTAAAAAGCCATTGAAAAAAGTTTCTAAATAGAGTATATTAATAATAGGCTAAAGGGGCTGATTAGTATGAATATGGATAAAAATATCCAAGAAGTACCTATAGAGGATATTATTCCAAATCGTTTTCAACCAAGGCTTTCATTTAATGAAGAAGGACTAAATGAACTTTCAGATTCAATTAAACAACATGGGATTATTCAACCCCTTGTAGTAAGAAAACTTGGAGATAAATTTGAAATCGTTGCTGGAGAAAGACGTTACAAAGCAGCTGTACAAGCAGGACTTACAAAAGTACCTGTCATTTTGTCTGATGTTGATGATAATCAAAGTGCCGAAGTTGCTTTAGTCGAAAATATTCAAAGAAGAAATCTAACAGCCATAGAAGAAGCAAAATCGTATAAAAATTTACTAGATAGAGGATATTTAACCCAAGAACAACTAGCTTCTAAAATGGGAGTATCCCAAAGTTCAATATCAAATAAATTACGTTTATTAAACTTAGATGAAGAAGTACAAGATGCTTTATTAAATGAAAAAATATCAGAACGTCATGCAAGAGCCCTACTAAGTATAGAAAATAAAGAAGAACAAAAGAAATGGTTAAAAAGAATTATAGAGGAAAGAATGACCGTTAGACAACTAGATATGGAATTAAAACGCTTAACTGGAAATAACGGAGAAGAAGATGAAGGAATTCCTTTAGTAAGTATTAATCCAAATATTGATGATATTGTAAATAATGCGGAAGACATTAATGTAGTTCGTGAACCACATGATGTAGCAAGTATGTTAATTCCTGAAGGTGGAGTAAAAGAAGAACCGAAAGAGGAAGAACCTAAACAACCAGAAAAAATGCCAAACAAATTCTTTAATTTCTTAGAAGATGAAGAAGCAAATATGAATGTTATGGAACCTGATGAAATTTTAAATAACTTTCAAGAAGAGGAAATTTCAACTACAACTCCTGTAGAGGAACCCAAACAACTAGAACCTGAAATAGAAAAACTAGAAATATTAGATGACTTAGATTTAGAAGAAGACACATTGTTGGATCCAACAGAACCTACGCAAGCAGAACCAGTCCATTCTCTTGAAGATATTTTTTCTTCTAATCAACCCTTAGAAATAGAAGAACCTATTACTTCACCAGTTCAAGAAGGGATAGAAAATCCAAATATTGCAGACAATGCTCCAGAACAAGAACCAATAACTGAACAAACTATTTCCAATGAAATAGAAGAAGTAAATCAAAATAACCAACCAAAAAATGAAGAAATTTCTCCATTTAAATCTATTTTCTTTAATAATGAAGAGGAAACTTCTACTACACCAGTTGAAACAACTCCAATCATAAATAATACAATTGAAGAAGTAATACCAGTAGTAGAAGAAAAATTAGTAGATCCAATGGATAGTGTAGTAACATTAGAACCAGATTATGAAGCAAGACAAGAAGAATTAGCAGGAACAGATTTAAAAACAGCAATAAATGTGGTTCGTGATACCGTTGAAAATTTAGAAAAGCGTGGTTTCACAGTGGAAAGTGAAGAAGCAGATTTAGAAGACCTATACCATATAACAATAAAAATTATGAAAAAATAAAAATTTTATTAATTTTGTAAATTTGGCCAAAAAAGAAATAAATTGGCAAGAAAAAACAGAAATTTGGTTAAGCAAATTTTGAAAATTATTACCTAATAACAAGAAATTGGTGATTTGCCAGTTTCTTTTTCTTTTGTTATTTTGAAGTCAGAAAGGAAATAACAAAATGAAAAAGCAACAAAAGAAAAAGACCTTAATTAGTGATACAGTTTTTAAATATTTCTTTAAAAAAGAAGAATACCGAAATTGGTTTCTCGAAATTATTAAAGGAAAAATAGGAATAGATTTAACTGACTATACCCTTATAGATAATGAATCTAATACTGGAAATAAGAAAAAAGATTATCGCATGGATTTAGTTTTAGAAAAAGGAGATACAAAAGTAATCATAGAAGCCAATGCTACAAATGAAAATGGAATCTCTGACATAAAAGCCTATTTGTATTTATATCGAATGGAAGGAAATAGTTTAGAAGAAGGTGAAACCTATAAAAGAAAATATACCAAGTTAATTATGTTTAATAATTTTCGAAATGAAAGTATACCTGATTTAAAGATAGCTAACTTAAAACTAAGAGATAGTAAAGAAGCGTATGAAAAAGAAGATATTGAAAGTTATGAATTTTACCTTCCCAATTTCCATCAAGTAAGTTACAATGAAATAGAAGACGAAATAGATAAAAGATTATGGATATTAGGAATAAAAGATAGGAAGGAATTAAAAGAGATGGAATTAACCGATAAGAATCTAAAAATAATAGAAGAATATCAAAAATTAATCGAAGAAGATGCTAACTATTCACTCTTATATAATGCTAAAAGAATAGAAGAAAAAACCAAAAATACGATAAGTTATTATGAAGGATTGAAAGAGGGAAAAGAGGAAGGTGCCAAACAAAAGGCCATCGAAACAGCGAAAAACTTACTATCTGCAGGATTAGCAGCAGATTTTGTCGCCAAAAATACGGGTTTATCACTAAAAGAAGTTGAAAAATTAAAAGATATAAAATAAAAACCAAACGATTTTCTTTTTTTGTAAAACAATTTTTTCTCAAAATGTAAAAAAGTAACTAAATCATTCAATTTTTAGTTACTTTTTTTGACTTTCAATTGTAATATCTAAATTAAATTTTTTAGCTATTTTTATTAATGTTTCAAAAGTATAATTTGCAGTTCCATACTCGTATTTTTCTATAGAGCTTTTACTTATTTCTATTTCATTAGCTAATTCCTCTTGTGTTAAATCTAAATTTTGCCTAAGAAACTTTAAAACTTCATTTGACTTATATTTTGTCGCGCTGATTTTCATCGAATCACCTATTGACATCGTAACATTTTACGACTACAATTATAGTGAAATTCGTAACATATTACGATACAATAGGTGATAGGTATGAACATAAACAACAAAAAAATAGTAATAACAACAATACTAGGAATAGCATTATTCATCATAGGAACAAGTTATGCCTATCTGTTCTATAGTACAGAACAAAAAGAAAAGAATAGAGTAAGTACAAATACTTGTATTCAAATGCGTTTTACAGAACGAACAGAAGAAGGAATTCTTTTGGAAAAAACGTATCCTATAACAGATCAAGAAGGAGAAAAAACAAACCCTTATACCTTTAGTATCAAAAATATATGTGAGAATACATTATCATATGATGTGAATCTAGAAGTATTAGATATCGAAAATAAAATGGCAAGTAAAAATATAGCGGCCAAAGTAGATAATCATACGAAACAAGTATTAAAGGAAGATATAAGTACAATACCAACATATGATGAAGATGACTATACAGCCATAGAAAGTTACAAAATATTCACAGGAGAAATCAAAGGTGGAGAAACAATAACGCATGATGTAAGAGTATGGATAGATGAGAGTGCAGGAAATGATAGTCAAAACAAAAACTTCTATAGTAAAGTAAC
>CAYSFO010000024.1:0-13155 GCA_964430695.1 uncultured Muribaculaceae bacterium
AATACGTTTGATAGCCAGATAGTATTTTTGTTTCATCTGCATCTCCACTTAAACATATATTTAAGTTTTCATTTAATTCATCTAATGCTTCTGTTACATTTCTTTCTCCATAAAGTACATTATCACTTGTTATCGCTTTTACTTCTGAAGTCATAAATAGTATGAATAACATTACTACCATTGTTATTCGTTTTTTATTTTGGTTAAACCGTTCTAGTCTCTCTGGGTTCCTATCTAATGTACCCCCCCCCCAGATGACTTTTTCTGGTTGGGAGGTTTTGTTTCATTTTTTTCATTTTCTTTTCCTCCTCTGATTATGTTTAAATCATAACACATTTTTTATTATTTTACTATATAAATATTACTAAAATTTTAAGTAAAAAAGATTTACATCTATATAAAATTATATTATTATTTATTTAAGCGAGACACTTCATTCAAGTGCTTGCCGTTTTGTAAGCAAACACTTTCCTTTTTAAAGGATAGTGTTTTTATTATCCCAAAACCCCCGAAGAAGCTAATTTTCTAGTTGAATAATATAAGCAGGATAATTATCGCTATAAGAGCTACAATCAATAAATCATGTTTTTCCATTTGCGGCCACTCCTTTTTTATTTTTTAGAATGGCAAACCCTAGAATTCCATGCCTCGCAAATCAAACGTAACATATAGTTTAAATAAGTACAAATTACAGAATTTAAAAATTTGCTTAAATAAATATGCTTTTTTTCTATTTTTGCATAGTAAATTTTAATAATCTGTAATTTTATTTTTACCATTCTTTAAATTTTATTAAATTAAAAAAAGAAAACTTTATAAGTTCTCTCCTTTTAAAATAAACTTAATTGACTCGTTTCTGGCATTCCTTCAAAAATGCCTAGAACACGCATTTTTTCAATCGTTGATTGGTTTACTTTTCCGCGCATACTAAAGTCTTCTACACTATAAAATTCTTTTTCTTTTCTTTCTTCCATTATTTTAGTTGCAACGGCATCTCCTAGTCCATCTAAGCTTGAAAATGGCATGATTAAAGCATTTTCATCTTCGACCATAACAAAGTTATCTCCCTCGCTCTTTTTGATATCTATCATTTTAAATTTTACTCCGCGAGCGGTGGCTTCTAAAGCAAGTTTTAAGGTTTCTAATAAAGACTGATCTTTGTTCGTTGCTTCTTTGCCTTTGCTTTGAATTTCTCCAATTTTTGCTTTTATCGCATCATAACCTTTTACCATGACTTCCACATCAAAATCCGTAAAACGAGTAGAAAAATAAGTACAGTAATACACTAAAGGTTTATGGACTTTATACCAAGCAATACGAAATGCACTTGTAACATAAGCAGCCGCATGGGCTTTTGGAAACATGTATTTTATTTTCTGACAAGAGGTAATATACCAATCTGGTATATTATATTCTTTTAACGTTTCAACAAAGCCAGCCCAAGTTTCTGGATCTTTACCCGCTTTTCCTTTACGAACAAATTCCATGATTTTAAATGCTTTAATTGCTGGGACTCCTTTATTCATTAACTCGACCATAATATCGTCACGACAACCAATAACATCTTTAAATGGACAAATATTTTTTTGAATTAATTCCTGAGCATTACCAAGCCATACATCTGTACCATGAGCAAGTCCTGAAATTTTTACAAGTTCTGCAAAAGTAGTTGGTTTAGCATCCTTAACCAGTTGAATCGTAAATGGAGTTCCAAATTCAGGTACGCCTAGTGTTCCTGTATCACACATAATTTGTTCTTTCGTAACTCCCAAAGATTTTGTTCCTGTAAATAAAGCCATGGTTGCTTTATCATCTAATGGAACTTCTGTCACATCATCTCCCGTTAAATCTTGAATCATTCGCAGTTGTGTAGGATCTGTATGTCCTAAAATATCTAATTTTAAAACATCGGCATCAATGGCATGATAATCAAAGTGTGTTGTACGCCATGCACTTGTTGGGTCTTCTGCAGGAAATTGGAAAGGAGTAAAATCAAATACTTCCATGTAATCCGGAATAACTACAATTCCACCTGGATGTTGTCCTGTTGTTCTTTTACATCCCGTACATCCTTTGGCAAGTCTTTCTGTTTCAATATGACGCATGATAATTCCTTTTTCTTCACAATAGCCTTTTACATATCCATAGGCTGTTTTTTCCGCAACAGTTCCGATTGTTCCTGCACGGTACACATTATCAACACCGAATAATACTTTTGTATATTCATGAGCACTTGCTTGATTTAAATCGGAAAAATTAAGGTCGATATCTGGAACTTTATCCGCATTAAATCCTAAGAAAGTAGCAAACGGAATATCGTGTCCATCTTTTGCCATTTTTGCACCACACTTTGGACACTTTTTATCAGGTAGGTCAAAACCACAAGAATAAGTAACTCCAAGAGCATTTCCTTCTTCATCATCAAATATACTATTTTTACATTTTGGACAACGATAATGGGCAGGCAGACTATTTACTTCTGTAATTCCCATCATGTTTGCAACAAAAGATGATCCAACACTACCACGAGAGCCAACTAAAAATCCTTCATCATTGGAATGTTTTACTAACTTTTGGGCAATTAAATAAATAACATCATAATTGGCTCCAATAATTCCCCCTAATTTTTTATAGGCTAGTTTATCAAGTTCTTCGTCTGTACCCTCTTCTTCCAAATGCTTCTTTACCATATCTTTTACAGCTTCTTTTCCTTGTAAAATTGTATGATGCACTAATTGGAAAGATGCCTCTTCCTCTTCTACTTCTTGTTTACAAGCACTAATGATGGCATCTCCATACAATTCTTTAGCAAGTCTTTCTTCAATATTGAATGGAAGTGGATTCCCATATAGTTCATCTGCTTTATTGTAAACAAGTTCAGTCATTGTTTCTACGGATTTTTCTATTTTGGGAGCAAAAGGATTCGGAGTATCGATTATGACTTCGATTTCTTCACAGATGCCAGCAATTTTATTTGGGTTATCAATTACAATTTCTTTTGCTGTTTCACTATCTAGAAATGCAAAATCAGCAAGCATTTCTTTTGTTGTTTTTAAATATTGATTTGGTACTTCTATTCCTTTTCGTTTTAATGGATGTAGTTTTCCATTGAATTTTTGATTAACAATAATCTCACGATAAATTTTATCTTCTTTTTTTAGATTATGAACGTCTCCTGTTGCAACCACTGGTTTCCCCGCTTCTTTGGCAATTCGAATAATTCTTTTTAAATACTCTTCTGCTTGTGTAGTTGTTACAAAACGAGCTTCTGGGCCAATAAGATGAGAGAATGCACTAATGGGTTGGACTTCTATATAATCATAAAAATTCATCATATTTACTAATTCTTCATCATCGAGTCCTTTTGCTTTATCAAAAACTTCTCCATTGATACAACCAGAACCAATCAACAAACCTTCTCGTAATGCATTTATTTCTTTTCGAGGTATTTTGGGTTGTTCATTTTTGTATAAATATTTGGTATTAGCAATCGAAATCATTTTAAATAAATTTTTTAATCCTTCTCGATTTTTTGCTATCAAACATGCATGAAACGGATAAGAGAATCGGACCAAAGATTCAATATCAATATTGGAAAGTAACTCATCTGTAGTGCTTACATTTTGATCATAAAAAGC
This sequence comes from uncultured Muribaculaceae bacterium, assembly GCA_964430695.1. GTDB lineage: Bacteria > Bacillota_I > Bacilli_A > RF39 > UBA660 > MGBC108787. The sequence goes on from CAYSFO010000024.1 coordinate 3,639, forward strand.
TTTACACATTTTATGAAATGCAAGAGCCGTTCCTTCGGCGTCATAATCTGCACGGTGATGTTTTTCTTCGTCCCATGGAATATCTAAACGTTTGGTTAATGTTTGCAGTTTATGATTTGGCCATTCCGGATGAAGCATTCTTGCCATACTCATGGTGTCAATTACCGTATAGTCAAATTCTGGTAATCCATACTTATTGCAAGCCGCTTTCATAAAAGAAATATCAAATTTTGCATTATGCGCAACTAATGGTAAATCACCAGCCCAAGCTAGAAATCTTTTAGTTACGTTTTCTTCATTATCTTTCCCACTTACCATTTCATCTGTAATAAATGTTAATTCCGTAATCTTTTTAGGAATCGGACGATGGGGATCAATTAATTCATCAAAACGATCAATGATTTTACCATCCTTTATTTTTACCGCTCCTATCTCAATCATTTGGTCAGAACCAGCATAGAATCCAGTTGTTTCTGTGTCAAAAACAACATATGTATCTTCCAATAAATTATAATTTCTATTATTAAAAATAATATCTACATCATCATTAACGATGTTCATCTCGGCTCCATATAAAACTTTGAAATGATCATTTTCTTCTTTTCCTCTATTTAAATCACAAACAACATGATAAAAATCAGGAAAAGATTGCACACAGTTATGATCGGTAACAGCAATTGCTTTCTGCCCAATTTTAGCTGCGTGTTTAACAAGACTTTTGGCATCAATGACACCATCCATTGCACTCATCATTGTATGAGCATGTAACTCTACTCTAGGCATTTCTGCATCGTCAATGACTACTTCTTCTTTCGAATCAATCTTTGTAAAATTTCGGACACTTAAAACCAAATCTTTACTAAAAGAATCAAATTCTACTTTTCCTTGAAAACGATACCAAGTTCCTTCTTTTATTTCTTTTAAAGTACTTTTGTATTCATCTTTTTTCTTTCTAAAAATTTTGGCAAGCAAACTATTCGTTTTATCACTAATTTTTAAAGTAATAATATTAATTTTTTCATGTTCCATTGTATCGATTCCAAAAACAAAAGCCTCAACAATCACATTCTTCATATCCCCCATGATGTTATTAATCGCTGTAATTTCTCCTTCAATTGGCTCTTCTTCTTTTGAAGAAGCAGTTGGAATCAGTGTCATTTCGGCTGTTTTATTTTTTTCTAAATCTGCTTTTATTTCACTATTTAATTCTTCGTTTAAGATACTGGTTAGTTCATATTCTCCCAATCCAAAACATAATAATTTTTGGGTAATTTCTTTTGCTTCCTTTTTTAATTCCAATTCTTCTAACTTAGTACTGACTTCTATTGTAATAATTTCATCATCGATTGTTACTAAAGCATCATTTAAATTAATTAAAGATGGCCTTTTTATCGTTAGTTCTTTAATTAACTCTTTTAAGTAAGCTAAAATATTTTTTTCCGTAACCATTTGATAATGCATACGAATCACACAAGCTTTTTCTTTATTAATTCCTTTTGTTGCAGCTTGAAATAATGCATTTACAATAGAATACGGCAATACACGAGAAGAGGAAATATAAACTTCAAATAGGTCTTTTTGCTTTAAATAGATAACTTTTTCAACTTTTACCTCTTTAAAAACTTCTTCCTCATAGTTAAACTCTATACTTTTAAAAAAACGTTTTAATTCATCTGTCATTTATACACCTACTACTTTTTTATTATATTATTTACATTGATTTGATATTTGTCATATCTTTTGGTTACACGACCTTGTATTTCTACAATCGTATTTAGTTCTAATTTATCCATTAGTTTCATTTGTTTAGCAAAAACAACAAAACTAGCTGAACCCGTTTCATCACTGGCTTCTAAAAAAGCCATTTCTTCATTCTTTTTCGTTTTTATACGCTTGATACTCTCAATTAATACCACACATCGAACATATTTGTCAAAGTGATTTTGAATGGTTTGCAATTTCATTACATTAGTTCCTGTATATCTACTCGCAGGATGATTTGTAATATAAAAACCAAAGCTTTCCATTTCTAATTGATGTTCATTTTCGTTATCTTCTACTTCTTTTAAAACGGGTTTTAATAGTAAAGGTGAATCTATTCCGTAACTCAACTCTGCATAGTTTAAAATAGATTCTACATTTTCTTTTAACGTCGCTTTATTAGCAAATTTTTCAAAAACACCAGCATTGATTAAGATTTCAATAATTCTCGCATTTATATTTTTATTATAGATGCGTTTTACAAAATCAACAAAGTCTTTATATTCACCATTTTCTAATCGTTCTTGCACAATACTTTCTATAGATAGACCATTTAGTCCTTTAATGATAGAGAGTGGTAAAATTAAACTCTCCTTTTCAATTTGATAAACTTCTGTACTTTTATTAATATCCGGATGTTCTATTTTTAAATGATGATTTTTTGCTTCAATAATATATTCTTTTGTTTTCACTTCACTTCCTATACTCATATTTAATAAATTGGTAAGGAAGTATTTGGGAAACTTAACTTTTAAATAAGCCATTTGATATCCTATCAAAGAATACGAAACGGAATGAGATTTGTTAAAACCGTACCCAGCAAATTTTAAAATCAAATCGTACAACTTTTTCGCAATATGTTTATCATAACCATTTTTTATGGCTTGAGTAATAAATTTATTTTCTTCATTTAGAATGATTTCTTTTTTCTTTTTACTCATAGCTCTTCTCACTAGATCTGCCTCTGCATAGGAATAACTAGCAACAGTAACTAATATTTGCATAACTTGTTCTTGATAAACGATAATTCCTTCGGTTTCTTTTAAAATCGGCTCTAAAGCTGGAATTAAATACTCTATTTTTTCCTTTCCTTCTTTTCGTCGAATAAACGAATCAATGTTATCCATGGGTCCAGGTCTATAAAGGGCAATAGATGCTACAATGTCACTAAAGTTTCTAGGTTTTAGTTTTTGTAAAAACGAACGCATGCCACTACTTTCAAATTGAAATATCCCCGTTGTATCTGCTTTTGTAAATAAATTTAAAACGTTTTTGTCATTCAAATTAATTTTATTTAATTGCACCATTTTTCCTGTGTCTTTTTTGATTAATTCTAAAATATTGGCAATCATCGTTAAGTTTTTTATGGCTAGTAAATCCATTTTTAAAAGTCCTAATTCTTCTAAATATTCCATCGTAATTCCCGTAGAAATATTTTCTCCTACTTTAATAATAGGAATTAAATCGTCTAGCGTTGTATTGGAAATCACGACTCCTGCAGCATGGGTAGAAATATTTTTTTTCAGCCCTTCTATTTTTAAAGCAATTTTATATATTTTTTGCAGGGATGGATTTGTTTTTAAAATATTTTTTACTTCTATTTTTTCTAAATTTTCACGTAAAGATAAACCCGCATTAATTTCTTTTAACATATTTTCAAAAGAACGGTCGGAAAATTCAAGAATTCTCGCAATTTCACGAAGAGCTAGTTTACTTTTTAATGTTGCAAATGTCATAATAGAGGCAACTTTATCCATACCATAACGTGATTTTATATACTCAATGACAGTTGCACGTTTTGTATTTTCAAAATCAATATCAATATCGGGCATAGTTATACGTTCTGGATTTAAGAATCTTTCAAATAATAAATTATATTCTAGAGGGTCAATATCTGTAATGCCTAAAGTATAACAAACTAGGCTTCCTGCAGCACTTCCACGGCCTGGTCCCACAAAGACATTATTTTTTTTCGCATATAAAACATAATCATACACAATTAAGATGTAATCAACAAACCCCATCTTTTTAATCACACTTAATTCATATTCTAATCGTTCAAGATAGACTTTGGTCACAGACCCTAAAAGTCGTTTATGTAATCCTTTTTTGGTTAAATTTTCTAAATAAGAGTAAGAATCTTCTAAAGAGGGATTGTATTTAGGAATATAATTTCCGTTTTTAGGAATTTCTACATTGAGAAGTTCTGCTACTTTAAAAGTTGTTTCTTGATCTATAGAAGACACATCTTCGTTAAAATAATTTTTTTCATAATTCTTTAAAGTGTATTCCTTTATTTTTTTATCTTCCGCAATCATATTTAAATAATCTAAATACACGGTATCTTCTTTTTTTAACGAACGAATATCATTTAGATAGACAATGTTTTTTGTTTTTAATAAAGCATGTGTTTTTTCATAATCATTTTGGTAGCTTGCAAAAACATCTTCCACAATACTCTCTACTTCCGAAAATAAAGAGAGTGCTTCATAAGGGATAATAGCTAAAATATCTTTTTTATACATCTCTAAATCAATAAGTGCTAGAGTACGCTCCGATTTTATCGTATTTAATTTTAATAGATTTTGGTAGCCTGTATATGTTTTGGCATATAAATAAATGTGTAATTCATTTATCACAACATCTAAACCAATGATTGGCTTGATATTATTTTTTAAACATTGGTCATAAAACTCCATTACTCCATATAAGTATTCATCACAAATGGCACAAGAGGTGATTTCTTTTTGAACTAAAAACTTGATTAACTCATCAATCTTAATTGTACTTTTTAATAAACTATAATCTGTTGTTATTTTAAGCGGTACGTACATGAAACTCCCTCCCCCATGTTCTTATAGTATTATATCATGACTAAGACTTTATTTTACTTTTTCTTTTCCTTTTTATGATATAAGTTAAAATAAGTATACAAAATAATAAAATAATACTTATGCTGATTATTTTTATATTTGTATATTTAAACTTTAAAACTTCATTTAAATACACTTCATAGGTATAAAGAACTTCATCCTTGTAAACAATTTCTACATTTCCAAGGAAATCCCCTTTTTTTATTTTATTGTCTATCGTTTCTATCCCTATGTAGTTATATTTTAGTTCTTTAAGCATTGTAGAATCGAAATATATTTCTTTTTCTTGCTCACTGGTCACTGGATAAGTATCCAAATAACCATCTTTTATACTTAAAGTTGTTAACACTTGGCCTTTAGATAAAATATTTTGATAGCTATACTTTTTAGAAAAATAATCATAAATAGCTAAACTATCTACAATATGATTGGGAAAACCATTTGCATAAGGAGAATGGGCAGTAATCAGTAAATACTTTACTCCCTCATACTCTGCTATACTTGATAAACATAATCCAGCATGGTTTGTATATCCTGATTTAGAACCGATTATAGAATCAATATTTAGTTTATACCTATCAGAAGGAAGCACAAGAGTACTTAATAATTGTAGATGATTAGTCGTTTCATATTCTCTTGTAGTATAAATTTCGTAAAAGGTTTCATTATCAAGAGCATAGAGTAGTAACTTGGCTAAATCATTAAGAGTGGAATAGTTTTCTTCTTCATCTCTTCCAACTGGATTACTATAATGCGTATTAACTAAGCCTAGTTTTGTAGCCATTGCATTCATTTCTAAAACAAATTGATTGATGGAACCAGACGTTAGAATGGCTAAAGCTTGTGCTGCTTCTACTCCACTTGGTAACAAAGCTCCATATAATAAATCTCGAATGGTAACAACATCTCCAGCTTGAAATCCAGCTTCTGCATATCCCGTAATATTATAAAAAGCTTCGTCCATAACAATCACTTTTTTGTCTAAATCTTCATTTTTTTCAATGGATAACAAAGCAGTCATGATTTTAGTCAAACTTGCCATAGCAATTTTTTCTTCATTCTTTTTCTGATAGACAACTTTATCATCTTTTAAATTATAAAGGAGAATATGATCTGCTCCGATACTTTCTATTTCTAAATTTGTCGTATTAAAATAAGGATAAGTATCTTCTAAAGATGCAGATACATTTGGAATTGTAAGGATACTGAAACAAACAAAAAAGAAAAGAAATTTTTTTAAATGATTCATTTTCATACCTTCTTACTTTTTCCAATTATACCATGATTTAGTAATCAAAAAAACAAATTATGTGTGAATAATTTGTCTTTTAAAATTCTGGATATTTTTTAGCCAATTTACGAATATAGTCATCGTTTAAAACACCTATTTCTTCTAAATACTCTCCTACATGGTCGTAGCCATAAAATATGGTTTTACCCTGTAATTGACGGCTGATTTCAAAACGATGATTGTATTTCTTAAAAAATTCAAACCATGTACGTAATCGAAGTTGTTGATAATCTATTAAATTTTCTGGACAGTATACAATATGAAAGGGAGCTTTTTTATTTATATGAATTAGCATTTCCCCTTGTGAAGCTAAGTAATCATTAGCTATGCTAATATTATCCTGTTGTAATTCTTTCCATGCATCACTGTCAAACGGAACATATCCTTCTACCATCCAACTCATTAATATTTTAGAATGAGGTTTTTCGTCAAAAGAAAAAATACTTCTTTTTGTTCTATCCCCCAATTTCATTTCACTAGAATAGACATCTTCTAATGTAATGCGTTCTAATATTCTTTCTACATCTGTAGTTAAAAATTCTGTCATAAAGATTTTCCTCCAAAAAACAAAAAGTATTATAACATTTAGGAAGAAATATGCCAACTATTTTTGCTTCTTTTTAATGAATTTACATTTAGTTAAAAATAATCTTCTAAAAAGGAATGTTTTTCTCCCTCTTTTGTGTATCCTAATATACAATGCATATTGATATTTGCCATACTTTTAAAAATATTATCGTCAATATCTTTTTCTTCTTTGCGTAATTCATGAATTAGTTTTTTCATTTCTAGTCTTTTACTCGTTCCATCATCAAATTGTGCATTTTTCTCAGTAAATCTGCATGCACAATTTAAAAATTTAAGATTATGAAACTCTTTCCATGAAAGGATTGCATTTTCTTTTACGAGATATAAAGGACGTATTAGCTCTAACCCTTCAAAGTGGTCACTATGTAATTTAGGCATCATTGTTTTTATTTCTGCGCCATAAAACATAGAAAGAAGTGTTGTTTCAATGACATCATCAAAATGATGTCCTAAAGCTATTTTATTACAACCAAGCTCTTGTGCTTTGTTATATAAGTGTCCCCTTCTCATTCTTGCACATAAATAACATGGAGTTCCTTCTTTTAACGTATTAACATAATCAAAAATATCGGTTTCAAACATTTCAATTGGAATATTTAACAGTTTGGCATTTTCTAAAATTTGTTTTTTATTTTCTTCATTGTATCCAGGATTCATAACCACATACTTTGCCTCAAAATGAATTTTGCCATGACGTTTTAATTCTTGTATACATTTCGCAAGTAAAAACGAATCTTTTCCTCCACTTATACAAACCATAATATTATCATTTTCTAGAATTAATTCATACTCTTTTACTGCTTTAATAAAACGACTCCAAATAGTTTTTCGGAATGTTTTAATAATACTTCTTTCTACTTCTTGATATTTTTCCATTTCTACCCCCAAAACCATAATATTTCTAATATTTCAGTTAAAATTTCACGAAATAACTTTGATATTTGAAATAATTTTATAAAACTTACAATTGTTAAAAGCATGCTAAATAGACAGACAAGATACCCAATAAAACCATCTGGATATTCAATAATAAAAATAATTAATCCTAAAATGCCTAAAAATAAATAAATGCCCTTTTTCATTTTATTCAAAATCACTTTCCTCTAGCAAAGGAACAATATCAATAGCTGGTTCTTCATAAGGATGTACTTCTCTTAATTTTGATAGTACAGTTTTCACTTTATCTATAGCACAAACAAATTCTAGTTTTTCTTCTTCAACATATTCCAAATTATTTTTCTTTCCAATATAAGGGTTAGCATTATCATTTGGCATAAACGTACCCATTGATTTTGTTGATGAAGTACAATAGGTATAATCCCCAATTATTCCTGCACCAGCCTCACATACTGCATTTCTAACACTTTCCACATTTTCTAAAGGTATGGTTACAAATATTTTTACTTTATTAATATGAACATTCATTTTAAAATCTCCTTTTTGCTTATTATATCACTTTCTTCTACATATTGTTTCTTCTGCTCTTTATAAAAATAATACTCTTTTAAATGCAAACCTTCCAACTTTAATAAGTTTATTTTTAAATCTGTTCCAAGACCATATCCTACTAAGTTTTTCTTTTGTCCCACTACACGATGACAAGGAACAATAATGGGAATAGGATTGTTATGCACTGCATTTCCAATGGCTTGAGCACTCATTTTTTTCTTATCTCGTTTTATAGCCATAACCTCAGCAAGTTCTTTATATGTTATCACTTGTCCATAAGGAATTTTAAGTAATAAATTCCATACTTCTTTTTGAAAATCTGTACCTTGCATTTTTAAAGCTAATTTTTCTTTAGGTTCTTTTCCTTGAAAATAAGTATCAAGCCACTCTATTGCCTTTTGAAATATTTTTAAATTTTTATTTTTTTGGGGAAGGTTTCTAGATTGTTCACTTAAAATTAACCCTGTAATAGAATCTCCATCACTTTTTAATTCCAAATTACCCACTGGAGATTGGTATATATATTTATACTTCATATTTCACTTTCTTCCAACAATTTTAACTATTCTATCATAATTTTAGCACAATAAAACTCCATCATGAAAGTGAAGTTGTTTTAAAAAATAAATATTTATTAAAACAGAAAAAAAGCCTATAAAAGGCTTTAAAGTTCATAAATGGTAGCCTGTACGGGTTTCGAACCCGTGAATACCACCTTGAGAGGGTGGCGTGTTAAACCCCTTCACCAACAGGCCAAATATAAAAATCTTATTTTTAAGACATTTTTATATTAGCATAACTTACCTTTTTTTACAATAAGTTAAAATATGTTGTTCACTGTATTACTTTTTATGTAAGATATAAATAAAACTATTACTAGCTTATTAATCACTCTTTTCTTTTTTTAAAACTAAAGATTGAAATTCAAGTTCTTTTCTTCTCGTGTCTAATACATATAATATTTTAAAAATATGATTCATATCTTTACCATTCATAAATTCTCTTTCATTTATATTAAAACGGCTCATTAAACCAATTCTTACTCTTTTCTTTAAATCTTTTCCATATTTTTTGATAATGTCTATTACTTCATCCCTCGTTGCAGTAGTGAGCTTAAATGCATCAGGATAAGTTGCTGCTATTAAATCGGCAATTATAAAATATGACACTGGTGCTTTGTCTCCTGTGATAATTCTTCTATTTTGAACATTTCTAAAATATTGGTCATAATAACTTCTATAACGTTGGGGTATATTAGCAAAATTTCTTTCATAAAAGAGATGAATTTCATCATAACTAAATGTTTTTTGTCTAGTTATACCATCTTTTAGCTTACATACACTAAGCATTAAACTAGCATTTATACTATTTATTGTTGATGGATCATAATCAAGACCAAGAAGCTTTATTACTTCAGGTGCTCCCATTTTTTCTTTACCACTCATACCAAATGAAAGATTAAAAATTTGAATAGCCAAAGGTAAATCTCCATAAAAAGGTAAATCAGGATTTTGAATAGCTTCTAAATAATAGTCAAAGTCAAATTTTTTTGCAT
>CAYSFO010000024.1:13255-20411 GCA_964430695.1 uncultured Muribaculaceae bacterium
AAGATATCTTAATCTTATTATTTCTTTATCTTCTTCTGTTATTTTATCTTTTGCATAATCAAAAAAATCATTTAATTCATTTTCAGTAACAATTAGTGGTGTTAAAATACCAAATCGAAAAAAATCGATCTTTCTTATGGCTGCAGTAATGATATTTGAAATTCTTGTTGTTTTTAAACCGGTAGTTTTACTTAATTCTTCATAAGTCTTATCTTCCATTAAAAATTGTCTTAATAATTGTCTTGTTTCAGGCACAAAACTATATTGAGGATTTTCAACATAAGGAATATATAAGCTTTTGTCAATTTCTATGTTTCTACCTAGTCCACTATATAATCTCATAGCATACATGATAGTTGCTTCAAAAATTGAATTAAAATCCATTTTAGACATATTAAACTTCTTGGCAATTTCCTTTCTAGAAAGAGCCTTACCTCTAATACCAAAATATAAATCCATCATTTCCATTCTATCATCACTAAATCTTTTCCAATATTTAGCTTTTACTTTAAGCCATGCTTTCTTTGTAAAGTTATTTTCAAAATATTCAAAAATATGATAATAACTTCTTTCTAGTCTCGAAATTAATTTTTGATTATTTTTATATAAATTCGTATTTGGATAGGCTTCTCTAAATACTTTTCGATCCTTTTTACCAAAAAAGTAAGTTTCTAAATATAATTGTTGTTCTTCTGTATAATCATCTTTAGTCCTTAAAAATTCTTTATATAATTTTTTTAATGAAGCATATGTATTTTTGTGTTTAAAACCAAATTTTAAAATATTTACTTCTTTTTCTATATCAAAGACTCCTATATAGTTCTTATCATAAGATCCAAAATATTTTTTAAGCAACTGTTCTTCATTTGGGGTTAGATTATAATTAATTTCTTTAAAATAACCCAAAATTTCTTCTAAGGTAAGGGAAGAATATTTTTCTTCTAAAGTACGATAATCTATTATTTTTTCTTTTTTATGAATATCTATATCAAATATATGAGTTCCATATGTTTTAATCATTTGTTCTTGAAAGTTTTTAAATGCTCTGGTATCACTAAATTTTTTATTACGCTTTGTTTTCAAAGAAACCATTACTTGATTCAATTCTTGTAATGTTATTCCTAAAATAGAAGCATAATCTTTATTTCGATACTTGTATTTCCCTAATGAAATTAATTCATACAATTTTCTTTCTATATCTGCTAAGTCATCTTTTAAATACATATATCTAATAATTTGCATTGGTGATAGTGGTTCTTTTTTTAATAAATCAAATTTGTATCCTTCTCTTTCTTTTATTCCATTTATTTTTCTTGTAAAAAGATTACTATTTTCTACCATATATGGTTTTAATTTTTCCAAAGTCTTTTTTTCAATTTGTTTTATATACTCTCTTGTAACATTGAAATAAGACGCAACTTCTTCTAAAGTTTTTCGTTCCTCACTTAAAATACGATAATAAATAACAAAATAACGTAGTGGACTTAGTACTTCTTTTAAAACTAAAAATAAATCATTATTAACCATTTGGTTTAGTACATTATCATAATCATGATTTTCAACAGATATAAAGTTTTCTAATTCACTCTTTTCATCATCATCAATTGTTTGATTCATACTGACTAATGTTTGCTTTAAAGAATCTTTTATCTTATTTAAAGTTTCCATTGAAATATCCAAAATAATACAAATCTCTTCTTCAGGAGGTAAAGGTAAGCTTTTCTGTTCATATTCATTAATCAATCGAAAATATTTCGGCATAGCATCTTTAATATGAACGGGTGTTCGAATTTCATCATCTTTATTATCCAATCCACGTTTTATTTTTTGTTTTATCCAAGGCATTGCGTAGGTAGTAAAAGCACCTTGTTCAGGATCATAACTTTCTACAGCACGTATAAGTCCAAAATTACCTTCTTGAATTATATCTAATATTTGAAAATGTTTTGCTCTTGCTTTGTAATGATGTGCAACACTTACAACCAATCTTAACATGCAATTAATTAATAACTCTTTAGCTTTTAAATCTCCATTGTTTCTGTAACGAGTCCCTAACTCTTTTTGTTGCTCTACGGATAATTTTGGATAACGACGAATTTCATTAAAGTATGTTTTAAAAGCATCGTCTGTAAATGATGTTTCTAATTCTTCATCCATTAGTATTTTTATTTCTTCGTCCATAAAATCCCTCTCGGTTTATTATAACAAAATAAAAAAACTTACAAAAGCATTTATTTTATCCTGAGTAAGTTAAAAATATGTTGTTCACTGTATTACTTTTTATTCTCTTCTAAATATCTTTTATACAATTCATCCATAGAAGATATGTATTCTCTATCCTGCTTTGCTCTAAATTTTTCATATTCTCTTTCTGCTTTCTCAACAGCTTGTTTGTGGGAAATATTTCCTGCATTTTTAAGTACATCTTTTTTTCTGAATTTTATTAAATCATCTATTGTATCAATCCATTTTTGCATAGGCATTAAATTATGTTCTTCAGCCATATCTTCCGCATAATCTAAAAACAATGTTGTAAGACTTTCTAATTTTTTTATTTCATTTTCATTCAGATAATTCTTAGCAATCCTTATATCATATTTCATAATCTTACCATCAGGGGAATTTTTCCAATTCGTAAGTCCCATATAAATTTTATTAGCATCTACTCTTTCATAGATTAGTTCGGCAGCTGTATGATTTGTAATTGCATAATGTAATTTATTTTGAACAATTTTAAAAAATGTGTATGCTTCTTCTGAATCCTTATTATAATCAATACTGGTTGCTTCAAAAAGATCAGTTATTTTTTGCTATAATCTTCTTTCGCTTAAACGAATTTCTTTAATTGTTTCTAATAATTCATCATAGTAATCTTGTCCAAATTTTGGACCATTTTTCATTCTTTCAACATCAATTTTAAATCCTTTAATGATATAATCTTTTAATATATCTGAACTTGTTCCATTTTGGAACAAGTTCCTTCTTTTTGTAACTCTCCTTCTTTATATATATTTTGAAGATGTTTTGTTATTGCTTGGGAATTAACATCAAAAAGTTTAGCCAAACTTTTTTGTGTAAGCCAAATGGTTTCATCTTTTAATATAACATCTATATTGACTTTACCCTCTTCCGTTTCATAAAAAACTATGTTACTTTCTTTCATTTAATCCTCCTTGTTTGATTTTGATTTGCCATTACATTTATGTCTATCGCAATATAACTGAACCAAAAATTACATCACTAATGAGTTATTTCCCTTAACTATTAATTAATTGTCTTAAGTTTTCTAAAATATCATGTCGGTGTTCTTCATCTTCTGCGGTAATGGTAATCACCATATTTTTTTCTGGGACACAAATAACATATTGACCACCTTTAGCATCATGAAAATAATTTTTATCTTTGCATAGCCAAAGAGTATAGCCATGGCCATACTTAGGAATTACCCTTCCTTTGACATATTCATTTGGTGATAAATTTCTTAATTCTTTCATTTCCTTTATCCAATCGCTTGGTATTATTTGATTATTATTATATTTTCCATCATTTAGAAGAAGTTTTCCAATTTTATGCAAGTCTGTTGGTAATAGTTTTAATCCTGTTGCTCCCCAAGTATGTTTTTCTAAACTTTCTTCCCATTCAAAATTGGTAACATCCAGTTTACTCATAATTTCTTTTTCAGCAAAATCTTTTAATTTAAGACCTGTTTCTTTTTCTATCATAATCGACAATAAATAAATTGGAGCATTGCAAAATACAAACTTTTCTCCTGGTTCATATTTTAAAGGATAATTTAAAGCATAAGAAGTAAAATTAGTAATATCTTTTATAGTATTTAGATGTGCTTTATTCAATAATTGCTTATCATAACCAGCAGTGTACGAAATTAAATGCTTTATTTGAAGTTTTTTTAGATATTTTAAATTTTCTTTATTTGTTATTGCTACTTCTTTAAAATAGGGTAATACATAAGTATTAATTCCGTTTTCAAAATATCCCTTTTCAATAGCAACACCTAAAGCAAGTCCTGTTACCATCTTAGATATTGATCTAATATCTTTTAATCTTTCGCTAACAAATAAATGATAATAATCTTTACCATTTTGTGTTATTAGTAGACTCTCCACTTTTAATGTACTTTTTTCAATGTTATTTATAATTGTTTGAAATTTATTTTCATCTATCATAACTTTTTACTCCCATACCACTTTTTTTATAAATAGATAAAACTATATCAAAAGTATCACCTTTTGTAGGCCTTTAATGCTCCTAATTTTATAATTACCTATAAAGTTCTGAAAACAAAGCAGATTGTGAATATTTTCTTTAAGCGCCATTAGGTATGTGAAACACAAAAATTTTTTCTTTGCTCCATGCAAATGTTTTTCATATGCTTGTATTTATGAAAGCCTATTTTATTGAGATTTTATCAATTTATCATTGTTTTGATTCTAATTTTTGAATATTAATAATATTTTTATCACTTACTAATATTTCTAGTTCTTTTCTTGCTGTTTGATTTAATTTTTCTAATCTTTCTTTTTGTGAAATTCCATTATCTATCATACTAGCATTTAAGACTTCAAGATTGCTTAGAACTACTAAATGAAGAATATCTGTATAATCTCTTATATTTCCATTTGAATTCGGATTTGCATCTCTCCACTCCTTAGCTGTCATTCCAAATAGAGCCACATTTATAACATCGGCTTCATTGGCATATATGAAGCTTTTCTGTTTATCTGTTAACTTAGGAACTATATTTTCTCTTATACTATCAGTATGAATTCTATAATTAGTTTTTGATAAACTTCTTCTAACAGACCATTCTATTTTTTCTTGATAACTTTCATTATATTTTAGTCTTTTAAATTCTTTAATCAAGTATAACTTGAATAAATTATCAATCCAAGAAGCAAATTCTAACGCTATATCTGAATGTGCAAAGGTACCCGTACTATATTTACCTTTACTATATGTTAACCCTTTAGCGTGTACTCTAGTACACCACTGGCTTGGAGACATTGTAAAAGATTTTTTTGGTGCCTCATTTTTAATTAGGCTGAATTCCGCTGAATTAAATTCATCGTTGCTCAGTTGTTCCCAAAGTCCTAAAAACTCTATCGTATCATAATTGCTTAACCATTTTTTGATAACATCTGATGGATTATTTGGATTTTTGTATCTTGCTAAATCTGTTAAGGAAATATAATCTTCATTATCTATTCTCATTACCTTAATTTCATTGTCATTAACATTCATAATTGTTGTAATTTTATTATTATTCATCAAAACCTCCCACTATTCTTAAACTTTCTAATTATATTTTAGCACAACTTACTATAATCTTCATCACTTACAGCCTCTTTTTCTTCCTTTTGATAGGAGGCTGGTATTTATAAAAGCTTATTTTTAAATCATTACTCATCCCAATTAACTCTTATAACTTCTCCATCTTTTAATGTTTTATAAATAAGATTATTATTTTTAAAATATTCTACAACATTATCAATTAATTCTGATTCTTTGTGATTAGATTTATAATGGGGTGCTATTGCATAGTCTATCAAACCTACTCCTTCATAAATAACTTCATCATTATTATAGGGATTTATTGGCTCGTCAACCAACTGGAAACCATTTAAGTTTTTAGATAAAACACAACTTCCTGCACTATAACCAACATAAAGAATACCTTTATTTTCAATATTATCAATCAAATATTTATCAAATCCACTTAGTTTCATTGCTTGTCTTAAAACAAAAACATTTCCCCCAATAACACAGAAAGCATTATAATTTTCTATATTTTCTTTTAGCTTTTTACTATCATTAAAATATTCTTTTAAATCTAAAATTTTTACTTTAAATCCTACTTCTTCTAACATTCTTTTATTTGTTTCAATTTTATTTTTTTCTTCTTCATTATAAGGTTTTGCATCTCTTGAATTGGGAATTAGTAATATCCTATTATCATTATTACGTATCCAATTTTTTAAATATTCCATTTCATTACCTAACCTATACGAAGATAAATATAATTTCATATTATTCCTGCCTCATCCTAATCTATTATACTCCTCATCACTTACTGGTTCACACCATTCATTTGATGTATCACTCTTTTTATCTCTATAATTTTCTTTATTAAACATACTTTTCTTATTCTTTTAAAATCCACGGCCTCCGCCGCCTCCGCCACCGAAGCCGCCTCCGCTAGAGAATCCTCCACCAAAACCACTTCCGCTTGAAGATATAGAGTTAGCACGTGCTGCATTAACGGCATTTACATTGGATTGTACAGAACTAGTTATAATATGATCAATAGAATGAAACACATACCAATCTGAAAATGTTGGTGAATAATTTCCTGTATAAATACCTGCATCTCCTAGTTCCTTGATTTTAACATTCATACTTTTTGAAACTTTCTCTGCTAAACCAAATAATGTGGCATAAACCATATAACGCTCCCAAAGCGTAATTTCTGGTAATTCTTTCGTGTCAAACGTCCCAAAGTCATTTAAAAACTTTTTAAATGCTTTCCATTTCGCATAATGTTCATTTCCTACTTTTGTTCTTCTATAAAAAGCACAGGTGTAAATTAGGAAAATAACCGCTACAAAAATGGTAAGGTATACAATAAGAACAAAAGCATTTAATAAAAATGATAAAGCATTCAGAATAATAGCAACTAGTAAAAACAGCACTCCCGTTGCTATTGCTTTAGAAGTATTTTCAAAAAAGTTTTGATTTTTACCTTCTTTAATTACTTTATTCTTCCAAGTTGTATATTTTTTTGAGAAGGTTTCACAAGTTTTTGTACCTTTGGCATAACTTTTTAAATCCAAAGTTGTAAAAGTATTGTCTTTTCCTACTTTTGTAAAGAGGAAGTCAATTAAATAGGATTCTGTTTCGTTAATTTTCGTTCTATTCTCTTCTAATGTAAATTTATATTCTTTCTTCTTTTTATTAGATGGTATTTCTTCCACTTTAATCGCTTTTTTATAAATTAAATTCATAATAGAAGCACTTAAAGCATTAGAAGTTATATTTTTATTCATTAAATAGTCTACTACTTCTACATTATAATCATCAATAAATTCACGATTGTATTCATTTGTAAAAGTACTTTTATATTCTTTATCATATTTTA
>CAYSFO010000025.1:0-19523 GCA_964430695.1 uncultured Muribaculaceae bacterium
GTGTTTATGTTCTAAGCAAAGAAGAAGGCGGACGTCATACTCCATTCTTCTCAAACTACAGACCACAATTCTATTTCCGTACAACTGACGTTACTGGTGTTATCGAACTTCCAAGTGGAGTTGAAATGGTAATGCCTGGTGATAATGTTGATATGACAGTAGAATTAATTGCTCCAGTTGCTCTTGAAAACGGTACTAAATTCTCAATTCGTGAAGGTGGACGTACTGTTGGTGCTGGTGTAGTTTCTGAAATTATTGAATAATCAATAGTATTATAAAAGCGAAGATTTCTTCGCTTTTTCTTTTGCCTAAAATATGATATCATTTATATGGTAAAGTTGTGGTGATGGAATTGGCAAAGCGAAAAAAAAGAAAGAAAAAGTTAAAGCGTAGCGTTAAGTTTTGTTTATTTTTAGTTTTCTTCATCCTAATTATAGGATTTTTCTATAACTCACAATCTAAAAATAACACTAATGTTTCATTACCATTTATAAATAATAAACAAAAAGAAAAAGAAAAAGCAGAAAATTATAATACCTGCTTAAAGAAAACTTATAATGAAACCGAATTAACCGATGAGCTTTTAGTGATGAAGCAAGATATAGATGCTTTTATTAAGAAAAATCATTATAGTGCTTCTGTTGCTTATGAGGATTTAACGACTGGTTTTTCTTATACATACAGTTCCTCAACTTCGTATTATGGTTGTAGTTTGATTAAAATTGTGGATGCTTTGTATTTAATTAATAAAGCTATAAATGGAGAAATTAATTTAGACACAGAAACAATTACTTATACTTCTAATTATAAAAAATCTTTTAGTTCTGGTATGGCAAATCGAACGATTGGAGAAAAAGTATCTTTAAGAGATTTAATTACGTATGCAATAAGCGTTAGTGATAATTCTGCACATTTTATGATGATTGATTATATTGGGTTTAGTAAATTAAAGGAATACGGACAAAGTCTAGGAGCAAAAGTAATTTTAACAGGAGGAGATATTTTTGGAAATCAAACCGCAGAGGACACAAATATTTATTTAAAAGAAGCGTATCGAATTATAACTGAAAATGAAGAATATGGCCCATTCTTAAAAAGTATTATGGATAATAACGAAAGAAACGCTTTTAACACAGATACGATAAAAATCTATCATAAATATGGTAGTTATGCAGATAATTATCATGATATTGGACTAAGTTTAGAAGAAAGACCTTACGCTATTTCCATACTAACCTTACATGAAAATAGTGGGTATCAAACAGTTGTACAAGGGATTCATTCTAAAATTATAGAATTGCACAATACTTTCTATGAAAATCGTAAGAATAGTTGTCATTTGGAAGTTTATGGGAATTAAAATGTAGAAGAAATTCTACTTTTTTAATTAATTTTTTTAATTTATACTATATTTCAAAATTGGTAATCATTTTTTATCAGATATTAAAATTTTATTTAAATGAATTTTTGAAATTGGGAACTATTTCTCTTCCAATTTAGAAAATTGGAGATTTGCCTACTCATTTTTTCTTTGTTATCTTTTTAACACAGAGGTGATTTTTCATGAAAGAAGAAAAAATGTTTTTAAAAGATGTGGTAGCAAATAAAGTATTAACCGATGAATCTTGCAGGGAATATACAGCAAGTATTATTGCATTAATATTAAATATAGATAAAAATTATGTGCTAAAGAATTTAAAGCTATTAGAATCAAAAGTAAATTTAAATATAAATAATAAAGACCAAGATGTAGATGTATTACTAGAAAATGATTATGCGATTATTAATATCGAAGTGAATTATAGTAATAATGAGCAAGTAAGAGAAAAAAATCATGCCTACATAGCACAACTATTATTACGAAATACATTTCCAGGGAAAAAATATGATATGAAGAGAGTGATCCAAATCAACTTAAATAATTTTGATTTTTATGAAGAAAAAGAATTTATTTATCATAGTTTAACGATGGAAGAGAAGTATCACAAGCCTAGAAATGATAAAAGAGACATCTATGATATAGACCTAGACATATTACAAAAGATGCCTTATACTGAAATTGAAAAGTTAAGTGAAAAAGACTTGCAGTGGTTACTTTATATATTTGTATGCCAAGATGAGGTGTTAAGAAGTTCATTATATCAAAGTAATCCAATGATGAAGAAGGTGCAAAGGAAATTGGAAGATTTAACAAGTGAATTTGATAAAATCCTATATTACAATCGAGAAGAAATCTATGGATCAGAAATCAAAAAACAAGCAAGAGAAGAAGGTTTACAAGAGGGCCGACAAGAAGGTCGACAAGAAGAAAAATTAAAAATAGCTAAAAATTTATTAAAATATGGAATGTCGAACAAAGATATTGCTGAAAATACCAGTTTATCTATTGTTGAAATAGAAAAATTAAGAGAAGCAGAATAACTAGAGAATATAAAATTTATTAAGGCATAAAAAAACCTATAAATAACTATACTTATTAAAATTTATAGGTTTATTTTGTTTTTATGTCTGTTTTATTAAATATTCTAGCTAATTTTCCTGATTTGAACATCGATTGGTAAATAGGATGATTAATTACCAAATCATATTCACCAATAAATTCATATACTTTTGGTTTGAACCCTAATTTGAATTGATTTAACCCATTATAGGGATTCTCTTTACTAAAATCACCAGTCATACCATTTAAATCAGCAAAATCATAATATTTTTTATAATACTCTAAAATTTTATAATGTAAATAATAATTTGGATTAAATCTTTTATAATTTGTATCATAACCACTAATGACAATGTTAATTCTATTTTTATATTTTACAACTAAAGCACCAGCAATATATATTTTTGTATTTTTACTTGCCTTATTTCTAGCTTCTAGGACATCATTTTTATAAGATAACAATTTACGATCTGAATTCATTTTAATATTTAATTTCTTTTCTCCATGATCATTCATTAAATGGTTTGCATATTCAGCATTATTATTTAATTCTCTTTCATAGGCATTTTTAGAATTAATAAGAAAATCATTCGTATCTAAACTTACTAAAAATAAATCTACATTATTTGATTTTGAAAATACATTATAATAATCCTTATAGTAAAAAGCATCTTTATTTCGTTTTCTTTTGACAAAATCATATAAAATATCAATTCCACTACGATCAGCAATTTCAAATTTCAATCCTTTTTCTGCTGCTCTTTTGATTTTATTTCTAGTATTTTTATGTAAATTTTTAATATCAAAATTTTTTAAACTAACAATTCCGTTGTATCTTGGTATCATAGATTCAAAGTATAGATTATCTTTTAATTTAACATATCCTAAATCAATTAGAAAGTTTTTGATTTCAATGTTCCAGTTATAGTTTTTTTCACCTGTTTTTGGATTAATTTCTGCAACAGCAATCTCGGGGTTTATTTTAATAAAAACCAGTCTTCTTTTTTTATAATAATCAATAATAGCATCTGTAAAATTTTTTAATAATTCTTGATCAAAATAGTCTAAAACAAATCCTTTTGGAGCATACCCAAATTTAAAAAAATGAGATAACTTTTTAATTAAAATAAGGGAAGCCGCATGAATTCTATTATATTCATCTACATAACCAATTAATTCATATTCGTAGCCGTTTTCAGCCATTAAAAGCGCATAGTTATAAGTTTGACAGTGGTTTCCCAGTGGGTTGTTTTCAACAAATTTTTCAAATTCATGAATACTTAATTCTTTGATAAACATTTCTCTTTCCCCCTTTTTTGATTGTCTATTATATCATATTTTGCGGAATTTGCAATAATTTTAGTAATACTGTATAATGATTGCAGGTGATTTTTATGAAAATTGAGTCGGTTGACTTAAAGAACATTGCTGTCAGACAAAGTCAATACCCAGAAGATGGATGCCCAGAATTTTTATTAGTGGGTAGAAGTAATGTCGGAAAAAGTAGTTTTATTAATACTTTAATCAATCGTAAAAATTACGCAAGAACGAGTGCGAAACCTGGTAAAACCCAAACTTTAAATTTTTATCTAATTAATGCAAAATTTTATTTAATTGATGTACCTGGTTATGGTTATGCACGTGTTGATAAAACAACGAGTAAAAAAATGGGTCTTATGATTGAAGAATATCTTAAAAATAGAGAATCTCTAAAACATGTATTTTTATTAGTTGACTATCGTCATAAACCTACGGAAGATGATGTTCTTATGTATAATTTTTTAAAATATTATAATTTAAGAATTACAGTTATAGCTACGAAATATGATAAAGTAACTAAAAATAATCGTATAAAACAAGATAAGTTGATTAAAGATACATTAAATTTAGAAGAAAATGAAGAATTTATCCCTTTTTCAACAATTACAAAAAAAGGAAGAGAAGAAATATATCAAATTCTAGAGAGTTATTTATAGTTTCTTGCCTTTTTTAAATATATATGTTAAATTAGTTAGCGAATGGATGTGAAAAACATGTTAGAAAGTATATTATTAGTAGTATCAATTTTACTAATTGCTATTGTTCTTTTACAAAGCAATAAAGCAAGTGATGCAGGACAAATTATAACAGGAGGAAATGAAAGTTTATTTCAAAATATAAAAGAACGAGGAATTGAACTTTTAGTAAGTAGAATTACTTTAGTGTTAGGGATAATATTTTTTGTCATCTCTTTTATACTATTTATAAAATAATTGTAATGCAAGGAAACCATTCCTTGCTTTTTTTTTATCTAAATGTAGGGTATAATACTAATATGGTGAAGAATATGAAAAATAACAAAGGTTTTACGTTAATTGAATTAATTGTAACAATAGGAATCATGATTTTAATTGGATTAGTCATTGTGAATAATATGACTGGATTGTTTAGTAATCAAGAAGATAAAAACTATGAAGAATTTGTATCACAATTGCAGGAAGCCGCTTGCTTGTATGTTGAGACCTCTGAATTTAAAAATGATAGAGCTGCCTGTAAAGCGAATGGTTGTAATATAAAAATTCAAAACTTAATTGAAAAAGGGTATATTAAAGATACTTTGGAAAATCCAAAAACGGGTGAAATTGTAAATGGAAATCAAACAGTACATGTATATTGGAAGGATAATGTAAAAACTTGTGAATTTAGCGAATAGGAAGTGATTATATGAAGGAAGAGATAATAAAAAGATTAGACGATGTTCACGAAGCAAAAGAAGCAATGCAAATTAATGATTTGTTAGGATATACAACGCCAGAAGAATATCGAGATTTAGTAAACACCTTAGATGAATTAGTAGATAAATATATCATTTATAAAACAAAAAAAGAGAAATATATATTAGTTAAAAATTGTCCGGGATTAAAAATCGGTCGTTTAACAGTGAATAAAAAAGGTTTTGGTTTTGTAGTTCTTGAAAAAGAAGACGATTTATATATTGCCAATGATAATTTGAATGGTGCTATTCATGATGATATTGTTCTTGCAGAAATTATTCGAAATGGTGTAAAAAAAGAAGGCCGCGTATTAAAAGTTTTAAAACGAGAAATTAATGATATGGTTGGAGAAGTTATTGTAAAAGACAATAAAATGTTCATTGATTTAGATGATGATAAAAAAGACATAGATTTAGTTTTAAAAAAGGAAAGTTTAAATAACTGTGTACCTGGTCATAAAGTTGTCATTCGATTAGTTAAGGAATTAGGTCCTAAAAAATATTTAGCAGAAGTCGTGCGTATTCTTGGACATAAAGATGATCCAGGGGTAGATATTTTATCGATTGCTTATAAATATGCGATTGAAACAGAATTTAATGATAATGTTGAAAAAGAATTAGAAAATATTCCCACAGAAGTTGATCCAAAAGATTTAAATGGCCGTTTAGACTTAACAGAAAAGTGCATTTTTACCATTGATGGATCTCATACGAAAGATATTGATGATGCCATTAGTTTAGAAGAAGAAAATGGTTTGCACGTATTGGGAGTACACATAGCAGATGTTTCCCATTACGTGAGAGAAAATACAGCTCTTGGAGATACAGCTATGGAACGTGGAACTTCTTGTTATTTAGCAGATACAGTAATTCCGATGATACCACATAAATTATCGAATGGAATTTGTTCTTTAAATGAAGGTGTCATCCGTTTAACAATGAGTTGTATTATGAAAATTGATAACCGAGGAAAAGTAGTTAGTTATGATATAGTACCTAGTTATATCAAAAGCCGTAAAAAAATGACTTATGACGCTGTAAATGACATAATTATGCGTGACATAATTGCACCTGATTATGAAGAATTTGCTCCTACATTAAAGAAAATGAATGAACTTGCTCATATTTTAAGAAAAGAAAAAGAATCCCGTGGTTATATAGATTTTGAACTAGACGAAGCAGAAGTGGTACAAGATGAAAACGGTGTTGCCATTGATATTGTAAAAAGAGAACGCGAAGATGGAGAAAAGCTAATTGAAGATTTTATGATAGCTGCGAATGAAACAGTAGCTAGTCATATTTATAATATGGATTTACCATTTATCTATCGTGTCCATGGAACACCTAATAGTGAAAAAATTGATGATTTTGTGAATTTAGTAAAGCTTTTAGGATACGAACTGCAATCAAAAGTAACGGATTTAACCCCTATTACGATGCAAAAACTATTAAATGAGTTATCGGATAAAGAAGAATTTGCCATTTTATCCAGTATGTTATTACGTAGTATGAAAAAAGCAGAGTATAGTAAAGAAAATATTGGACATTTTGGTCTAGCGAGTAAAGCCTATACGCATTTCACAAGTCCAATAAGAAGATTTCCCGATTTAACAGTGCACCGTTTACTCAAAAAATATTTAGTGGAAAAAGATTTATCTATGTCTACTATTAATTATTATGATACAGCATTAGTGGAGATTGCAGAACATTCTAGTCAAAAAGAAGTAGGAAGTGTCAATGCTGAACGTGATGTATTAGATATGAAAATGGCTGAATACATGGAAAGCCATATTGGAGAAATCTATGAAGGAATTATTTCCACTGTTACAAATTTTGGCTTCTTTGTTGAACTTCCAAATATGGTAGAAGGTTTAGTCCATGTAAGTACCTTAAAAGGCGACTTTTATCATTATATTTCTGAAAAATTAGCTTTAATTGGTCAAAATACAAAAATTCAATATCGAATTGGGGATAAAGTAAATGTAAAAGTAATTGCGGCGTCAAAATCTTCAGCGATGATTGATTTTGAAATATTAAAGGAAGAGAAACAAGATGGAAATAAAGAATAAAAAAGCATACTTTGATTATTTTATTGAATCTGAGTTAGAGGCTGGAATTGAACTTGTTGGAACCGAAATCAAAAGTATTAAAAAAGGATCTGCACAGTTAAAAGATAGTTATGTTGTGATTAGAAATGGAGAAGCATTTATTATTAATATGTATATTGCTAAATATGAAGAAGGAAATCAATTTAACCATGAGGAATTACGTACAAGAAAATTGCTGCTTCATAAAAAAGAAATTAAAAAATTAAAAGAAATTAGAGAAAAAGAAGGGTTTAGTATCATACCTTTAAAACTTTATTTAAAACATGGATATGCCAAAGTGTTAATTGGTGTTGCTAAAGGTAAAAAAATGTATGATAAAAGAGAAGTATTAAAGAAAAAAACAGAACAAAGAGAAGCTAGAAATTATATGTAGCTTCTTTTCATTTTATGTTATAATGATACTAAGTAGGTGAAGTAAAGTGAAGGCGAAAAATAAAAAAAGAAAACCAAAAAAAATACTATTATTTTTAATAATAGGACTTATTTTGATAGGAGGAATCGTTTTCTATTTCTGTATTTTTAACAAAGATAAAATAAAAGAAAATAACGGGGGAGAAACCCCAATTGTAGAAACAAAAAAGTTAAAAATTATGGATTTAAAAAGTGATTCTAGACCAATCGCTGTAATGGTAAACAATATTGGTGTTGCACGAAAATATCATGCTGGCTTACAAGATGCTTATATGGTTTATGAGTTAATTGTTGAAGGTGGACTTACAAGATTAATGGCTCTTTATAAAGATGCGGATACGGCTAAAATTGGTTCTATAAGAAGTTCTAGACATTATTATTTAGATTATGTTTTAGAAAATGATGCAATTTATGTTCACTGGGGATATAGTGAATATGCTCAAAATGATATCTCAAAATTAGGGATTAATAATGTAAATGGTTTAACTTATGGAGATACTTATTTTTGGAAAGATAAAACATTAGGAATTGCAACAGAACATACAGCATATTCAAGTATGGATCTTATTAATAAAGGAATTGCAAAATTAAAATATCGTACAACAACAAATGAAGCTCCTTTACTAAATTATAGTGTAGATGAGTTAGATATGAGTACATTAGAGGGAGCAATACCAGCAACACAAGTATCTATAGACTATTCTAAAAGTGTAAAAACATCTTACGAATATGATAGTGAAAATAAGAATTATAAACGTAGTGTAAATGGAACACCTCATACTGATTATGAAACAAAAAAACAATATACTGCTAAAAATATTATTACGTATCAAGTAAAAAATACGACAATTAGCGGAGACGTAAAAGGAAGACAAGACCTTTCTAACATAGGTAAAGGAGAAGGTTATTTTATAACAGATGGATACGCTGTACCAATTACTTGGGAAAAAGCAAGTCGTAGTGCTAAGACAGTCTATAAATTAAAAGATGGTACTTTATTAAATGTAAATGATGGTAATACGTATATTCAAATTCAACCAAGTGGAGAAGCTTTATCTATTTCATAAAAGAATAGAATAAACATATAAATTAATAAGGAGGGGAATATATGCAAACTTTTATCGACTTTTTAGTTAATAATTATTTATGGTTTATAATTATTTCCTTAATTCTTGTATTTGCTTTAATTGGATATTTAGTAGATACAAGTGAACGAGCAGGAAAAGCAAGAAATATGGGAGATATGCCTAATCTAAATGGGAATTCTAAAGGAGATGTAGCGCCTAGTTTAGAAAATGTTGATGCAGGTACAACTTCTACGGAGGATAATTCATCTAGTGCTACAACTACAGAAAATAAGTAATTTAAAATAATAAAAAATAGGTTTATACATTCCTATTTTTTTATTTCACAAGCATTGTAATTACAAATCATTTTTTCTTCTTTTATTTTTTCTTTGTCAGGACATTTTAAATATATTTTTAAACGATATTCTTCTACACTTGCTTTAGTTAATATAATATAACTATTTAGATAATCGCAATATTTATTATTATCATCTTTTATTTCATCAATAAACTTTAGATTTATCATTTCTTCTAAAACTAAGGAGGAAGAATCTCCAACATTTTTTGGTAAAGCATTATTTTGATAATAGGTTAAAGTACCCATAATTAATTTATCCAAATTATTGTTAAAAGTAGAATTTTGATTTTTATAATGTTTATTAATTCTAGAAATTGTAAATATAATTAAAATAATAACAATAAGAAGAATGGCTAATTTTTTAAATAATTGTTTCCAATCTATCCTTTCTAAAACAGGATAAGAATTGTAGATTCTTTTTTTTAAGTCTATTGGTTTTCTTTCTTTATGTTGTTTAACTGTCTTTGATTTGTTTTTCTCTTTTTTTCTTTTTTTATACTTAATCTCTTTTTCTTCGTACATATATATCCCTCTTTTTGTTTTCCTATTATACAATAACTTCCATTTATTGTCACATAATAATATGGAATTTTTCTTGAATTTATGCTAAAATATCGTGTACGGGGCAGTATTTGGCTTTCGACAATTATTACTAGATAGGATGGCAAGTGGTAGGCATACCTTAAATGCAACAAAAAAATAAATAACAAAACTGAAAAAGAAACTGCTTTTGGTGGTTTCGCAGCTACTCCTGTTTTTGCCTAATTAAAGGTCTAGGGAGACTTCTACTTACTTTCTCTTATAGGGTAAGATAGGAGTTCATATATATAAGATAGTCAATAGAAATTGTTTAAGTTTCGTTGATGAAATTTTATTAAACTAATTATATAATAGGTACGCTATAGCCAGTTATATAATGAATTTTAAATCTAGCTAAACTTGTAGAAATTCTATTATAGGGTATTTTGGACAGGAGTTCGAATCTCCTCTGCTCCACCAAATTGATAACAAACTCGAACTTTTTATAAGATTTGAGTTTTAATTTGTTTTGAAATAAAGTATAATACTTTGTAATAAATGGAGGTTTTAAAAATTGAATGATTTTGTAATTGTAAAAGAAAAAGTGGCAACTTCGTTTATTGCTACAGATGGGAACATACATTTTAATACTGATAAAGAAAAATTTTTTCTAAAAAATGAAGATGATGAAATAATTTCACATCAATACTATTGTATGGTTTTTCTTGGTGATGATCATTTCGCGGTTTGTGATTTGATAAGTGAGGTTAAATTTTTTTCGGATTATAATGAGTATGATATTATTAAAGGCGAGTATGAAACAACTACTCCAGAAATGAAATGGGGAGTAATACGAGTTAATAGAGACAATGCAGGAAAAATTATTCCAGGTGCTGAAAAAATGGTTATACCATATCTATATGATAGAATCAGTTCAAATAATTTGAAAACCGCTACTGTCGAAAGTAATAACCAATTTAGTTATTTGGATTTAGATATTAATAGTAACAGTTATGGAAAACAACTTGTTCCTTGTGTTCTTAATCATGCAGTCCCATTTTGTGTAAGATATGAAGGCTTTGCAGAATGCAGCATCAATAGTGTAGTAGGATACATACCAAGAAATTGCAGAGTTAAAGAAAGTATAGAAAGTAACGAACTATTAAAAGAAGATCAAGCTTTATGCTTATCTAATTATTTGAAAGGCTCCGAAGATTGTCATTTAGATAGCGAAACTATTTCATCATATTTTAATTTAACTGGTAAAAAGATAATTCAAGAAAAAGGCCCACACTTAGAAAAAAATAGAACCCCAAATAAGGAAGAATGATAGTAGCATAAGTTATATTGCTACTTTTTTAATGGCACAAATTTTAAATTTTTTGTGTTAGAAGCTTTTGCACCTTCTGCTAAAGATGCAGTTATATGAGGAATCTTTAATACAGATGGATTTTGCTCATCATAATTAATATAATAGGGAATTAGCTCATTAGGTAATAATAATTGAAATCCACTATTCATACCATCATTTCCATACCCAATTAGATAAACTTCAAAACTTTTACTAACTATATCATTGAAAATTTCATCATCGCTTGGATGATATTTAAAAGTACAATGTATTTCATCATTAACTATAGGTAATTTTGGTGTCTCTAATGAATGTATTAATTCTACCATACCGGTTTCAAAAAAAAATTCCTTCATAACTTAACATAGAGTACCTCATTTCTTTCTAAATAATATCATGAAAAAGTAAATATGTAAAAGGGGTGTTTGAATCAAATTTTTTATAATATAGTGAGAGTAAGTAAGGAAGTTGAGCAAAATACAGAAAATTAAAAATTAGATGTGATATAATAATGATAAAATTAAAAAGCTTAATATATATTTTAGAAGGAGTGCTAAAAGTGAGTAATACGGTTCAAAAAAATATAATATTTAGTCACGAAAGTGATATCGATGGTCTTGGTTGTATTGTTTTAGGACAATTAGCATTTGAAGAAGTTGATTATGTATTAGTTCCTAATGTTGAAAAATTAGAACAAACTTTTAGAAAGTATTTAGAAGCAGGAAAATTAGATAAATACAATAAAGTATTTGTAACAGATTTAGCTTTATACGACCCATCATTAACAAGAGTTGCTAAATCATCTTTAAAAGATAAAGTCCTAGTATTTGACCATCATAAAAGAGCAATTGATGATAATATGAATAGATATCCATTTACAAAAATCGTTGAAGAAGATGAAAAAGGTAAAAGATGTGGTACAGAGCTATTTTATGAATATTTATTGCAAAAAAATTTAATCAAAGCAAGTGAGAAAATAGAACAATTTGTAGAATTAATTAGACTTGAAGATACTTGGGAATGGAAAAAAACAGGTAGTATTGGAGAAAAAGCGCATAATTTAGCAATTTTATTTAATGCTGTAGGAATAGAGAAGTATATATCTAGCATGACTTCAAAATTATTAAATCATTCCTCATCTTTTGAATTTGATGAAAAAGAAACTTCTTTGATACAAAGCAAGATAGAAGAATACGATTGTATGCTAGAATCGATTATATCATCAGCAGAATATTTTTTAGATGAAAATGCTAATAAATTCGGGATTGTATTTGCTGATTATGAATATCGAAATGAATTAGCGGAATATATTAAGAGAAATGAAAACTCTGAAAAAATAAAATATTTTATAGTTGTTGCTATAAATAAAGGTGAATTTGGCCAAAAATCTTATAGAACAATAGAGGAAGGCTTTGATGTTAATGAAGTTGCAGTTTTGCATGGTGGGGGAGGTCATCCTGGAGCAGCTTCTGTTAATATAACGGAAGAACAGAAAGCAAAGGCCTTAGTGTTAACCAAAAAAGAAGGATTAAAATATTTAGCAGATAGTAAATTCCTACCAAATTCTAACTAATAATCATTTATATTTAAGGAGGTATAGTATGTCCAATAAAGATAAAATTTTAAAAAATGTTGAGAAATTAATGAATATGTATGAAAAAGGAGAACTTGGTGGAGAAGTAATGCCTGAAGATGCTAATCCTCATTTTGAAAAATCATCCAATGAAAACTACCTCTATTTTACATTACCTATGGCTCTAAATTATCAAAGAAATTCTTATACATTGTGGGAAAATGCAAATAAAACATATAACGACTCAGAAACAAGATTTGTATTCAATCCTAAAATTTGTTTAGAAAAAAGTTTTGAAGAAGTGCAATTTGCTCTTACTAAATATAAAGTGGCTTTACAAAAACAAAAACAAACGGAAATATGGTTAGCTTTATGTAATACATTTGTGCAAGTTTATGATGGCGATATTAGAAAGCTATTTGATTCATTAGATAATGATGTAGATAAAATTAGAGATTTTATTCAAAAAGAAAACAAGAAAAAGTTTCCCTATTTATCAGGGACTAAAATATGTAATTATTGGTTATATGTTATCTATCAATATACAGATAGAAAGTATAAAAATATAGAAAACCTAACTGTTGCTCCTGATACACATGTAGTAAAGGCAACGCATAGATTAGGATTAATTACAGACGAGGAATTAAATAGAAGTGATGTACAGATAATTGTAATTGATAGATGGAATGAATTATTTAAAGGGACACAATATAAACCAATAGATATTCATACACCGTTATGGTTATGGAGCAGGAATGGTTTTAAGGAGATAAAGTAGGATTAAAGAATAACTAGTTTTAAAGATAGGAGGATTTGTATGATATTGAGTAAGGAAAATGCTGATAAAGTTGTTCAAAAAATACATGATTATTATAGTAATCAAGATGCAAATACTTTGGCAACTGTTGATTTTCCTGAATATTTAGAATATAAAAGTAACGAATGGCTAATATATATGTTTTATTCCTGTTTATTAGATTATGGAATGCGTTCTCAAAATTATCACAATAATCTAATAAACACATATCATAAGTATCCCCAAATTTTTAACCCTAACTATGTGATAAAAAACTTCACTACTAACAAGGAAAAACTATTAAATATAATGAAAAATAATATTCATCCAAGATATCCGAATGTTGCAGTAGATAAGTGGTTAAATTTATCAATAGAGTTATCCAAATATAATAACTTGTTAGATAAAATTAAAGAATTTACTAATTTCAATGAGTTGAATTTATTTATAAGAAATATAAATGGTTACGGCCAAAAGACTGGGGGCTTATTACTTAGATTAATCTATGAATCGAATGTGTGTAATTTTAATGATAAACTAAGTTATATTCCATTAGATAGACATGATTTTGAAATTAGCTATTTAAATAATATTATTGATAGCAGGAAGCTAAATAATAAACAAATAGAAGAATTATCTAGTTTGTATATAAAAAGTGGTGACAAACTAGGAATTGATGCAAATTTGATAGATAAATATTTGTGGAATATAGGGAATGATTTTTGCAATAGAAAAAATTGTATTAATTGTCCATTATATGATGATTGCCAAACAAAAAGAGATGAAAAATAAAGGAGGATTTTTATGGAAAGATTTGAAAATAAAGTTGCTTTAGTAACAGGAGGAACTTCTGGAATAGGAAAAGAAATTGTTACAGAATTAATTGCAAAAAGTTGTAAAGTAATAACATGCTATAGTAGTAACGAAGAAAATGCGAAAAAATTAGAAAAAGAAATAAGTAATGAAAATTTACTAGTATTAAAATGTGATGTTAGTAATGAAGAACAAGTTATTGATATGTTTAAAGTGATCAAAGAGAGATTTGGACATCTTGATTATCTAGTTAATAATGCAGGTACTTTTATAGATAACTTAATTAAAGATTTTAAAATTGATGACTTTAAAAAAGTATTAGATATAAATTTGTTAGGAAAAGTAATTTGCACAAAACAAGCATATCCTATTATGAATGATGGTGGTAGTATAGTTAATATTTCATCTCATTTAGGAGTAGTGCCTTGTACTGAGTCTCCAGCATATTGTGCAGCAGCCGCTGGAATTATTAACTTTACAAAAGCAACAGCACTTGAATTTGCTGATAGAAAAATAAGAGCCAATTCTATTTGTCCAGCATTTACTCCAACACCTTTGGCGTTAAGGGGATGGAAACAAGAAGAAATAAATCAAAAGTTAAAAGAAACGCCTTTAGGAAGATTTGCTACACCAGAGGATACGGCTAAACTTTGTTTATTTTTATTATCAGATGACTCTAGTTTCATCACTGGAGAAAATATATGGCTTAACGGAGGAAGATTATAAAAAAGTTACGAAGTTGGAAATAAATTAAAAGAAATGTAATTGATAAAATTGAGCAAAAAAGAAAGTGAGGAAAATACTAATGGAATTGGAAAAAAGAATTAAAGATATAGAAGAAAGAAATAAACGAGTAGAAAAAGATAAAACATGGGAGACTAGTATTACTAGAAAATTATGCATAATGATATTAACTTATATAATAGTGGTTATTTATTCTTATTTAGTCAGAGAATATGATAATATATTTTTAAGTTCCTTAGTCCCTGTAATAGGATTTACCTTATCTACACTATCATTAAAAGTAATTAGAAAAGTTTGGGAAAGAAAGTGAAAGTAACTTATAATTTCTTCTGTTTGAATTTTAAAATATTTTTATAGAACTAATTTATCAATAAAGTTTTGTATCAAAATGAAAATAAAATTTGAATTAAAAAAAAGAAAACCAAAAAAATCAATAATAAAAAAATAACAAACAAATCAGTCTGTTATTTTTCTTTTAATAATCTTTTTTCTAATAATCCCATAAGTTCATATAAAATAAATGATATAAAGATAAGAATAATAATACCACTCATTACAATATTTAGATTAAATACTTGAGTTCCGTATATAATAAGGTATCCAATACCTTTTTTACTAACTAAAAATTCACCCGTTATAACACCGACTACTTCTGGATGGAGAGAAAATTTTAACTACTAAAAGCGTTTATTCATTATTATTAATTTGATATAATATAGTTACTATTCTTATTTGAAATTAAAAAGAAAGGAGATGTTTGTTTTGAATAATTTAGAAGTTATTAGTAGTACAGAAGAATTTTTAGTTTTTAAGACACAAGAGCAAGAAAAGGGAATTTCAGTTAGATATGAAGATGAAAATTTGTGGATGACACAAAAAGCAATGGCTGAATTATTTAATGTAGAACAACCTGCTATAGCAAAGCATTTAATTAATATTTATAGTGAAATGGAACTTGATAAAAGTTCAACTTATTCCAAAATGGAATTAATTCAAAAAGAAGGAAATCGTAATGTAAAAAGAAAAGTTGAATTTTATAGTTTAGATGCAATTATTTCTGTAGGATATAGAGTTAATTCACGCCGCGCTACCCAATTTAGACGATGGGCAACACAAGTGTTAAAAAAGTATACTATCGAAGGATATGCTTTAGATAAAAAAAGAATGGAGAATGGGGCATTCTTAAATAAAGATTATTTTGAAAAACTTTTAGAAGAAATTAGAGAAATTCGTTTAAGTGAAAGAAGATTTTATCAGAAAATTACTGATATATATGCTACAAGTATTGACTATGACGCTAAGGCTCCAACTACTATTGATTTTTTTAAAAAAGTACAAAATAAAATGCATTATGCCATAACACATCAAACTGCCGCTGAGATTATTTACAATAGAGCAGATCATACCAAACAAAATATGAATTTAACTTCATGGAAGAATTCTCCAAATGGAAAAATAATGGAATCTGATGTTGTAATTGCAAAAAATTATTTAACAAAAGAAGAAATTAAAGATTTAGAAAAAATAGTTAATGCCTTTTTAGAACTCGCAGAACGAAGAGCAGAAAGACATATTCCTATGACTATGGAAGATTGGAGTACGAGAATAGATAAATATTTATTGGCGGACGATTTAGATATTTTAAAGGACGCAGGTAAGATTTCACATGAGATAGCTATCGATAAAGCTCTTAGTGAGTTTGAAAAGTATAGAGTAATACAAGATAAAATGTTTGAATCTGATTTTGATAAATTTATGATGTATGAGTGCAACATTAAGATTGATACCAATACTTAAAAATAGAGAGTTAACTTTTAAGTAAAGAGGTAAATAATGTAAAAAATGTAAAAAGTGCAAAAAGTGCAAAAAATAGTTGACGTTTACATCTTTTTTTGATATATTTAAAGAGGTGATAGAAATGAATATACGTATGATATTAAAAAGCTATGATATGAAAATGTCAGAATTTGCAAGTGTCTTATTTCTTTCTAGACCCACACTAAATAAGTATATAGCGCTATATGAAGAAAAAGAAAAATTGTCAGATCCAAAATATCAAATTTTATTTGATAGACTTTTTAAAGAAGCCAGTACAAAAGCAGAGTTTTATAAGACACTAGAAAATTGTAATGGACTTTTAGCAAAAGATATAATTTTAGATACGACAAAACTTAGTCCTCGAAAAACTGATATTGTTTCACTTATTGTTGAAGAAATGAAAAAAGATTTAGAGAAAGATGATTCAGAAGAAAGGGTATACCAACTAATTTTAATGATAATAAGTAATTATAATAATGTCACTATTTTTAAAGACATGGCAAACTACTTTTTAACATTAAATAGTATAATAAATTACAACATTTTATCATTAGAGGAAAAAAATAAAGTCTTGAAATTCTTTGGCTTTTTTAAAAGCATAAACGAAGATATTGATTATAAGTTAATCGAAAAAAAATTTATAAAGCGAATTGACGAGATAAAAAGGCAACAAGAAGGTAAAGAAAAACAAAAAAAAGACGAATTAAATACGTTAATCAATGATGAGATAAAAAAGCAAATTTCAGCAGGAAAAAGTATAGATTCAATAGATGTTGAAGAGATTTTACAAAAGTTAATCACAAAAGAATAGTGGCAGTATGGTTAACGTAAGTCCAAAAAAAAAGAGGCATTTGCATACCCCATAAACATATATATAATTACATGTCGCAAGTTAATTATATCATATGTTTAAAAAAAATGCAAAAATAATGTCTCGGAAAGAGGTGTAAAAATTGAAATATTATTTAAATAATAATCAGCAATCTGCACAATCTGGAGGCAACTATGAATTGCATAAAGAAACTTGTCCATATTACTATAATTATAAGAACAGTGGTGATTTTTCTTATATAGGAATATTTTATAGTGATTCTAATGCTATTATGACAGCAAAATTGAGATTTCCAGAAAAAGCAGATAAAATTGATGGTTGTGCTCATTGCTGTCCATCTATACATAAAAAGTAGCCAAATTGACTACTTTTTATTATATTTGTTTTTTTGATTAATATACTTAATTAGGGGATTTATTATGCAAGTATATAGTTATAATCTGTATAATGAAAAAATTAATCCAAAAGAAATTAAGTTAAACATTTCAATATTGTATGAAATAATGAAAAAATATGTAGCAAACATTAAACTAGAGAATATGTAAGGTATTCTCTTTTTAATATTTTAAAAAAATGATAATATATAAAAGTAAGATCTTTTTACTAGAAATGCTTTTATATAAAAAAGGAGGAAATAAAATAAAAGCAGGACTTTATGCAAGAGTATCTACAGATATGCAAGTTGAAGGTTATTCGATAGATGCTCAAAAAGAATTATTAGTAAATTTTGCTAAGAGTAAAGAATTTGAATCTTATGATTTTTACATTGATGGAGGATTTAGTGGTAAAGATTTAAATAGACCAGCAATACAAACTTTGATAGAAGATGTTAAAAATAAAAAGATAGACTGTGTTATTGTTTATAAGTTAGATCGTATTTCGAGAAGTCAAAGAGATACTTTATTTTTAATAGAAGAAGTATTTAATAAGTATAATGTAGGTTTTATTTCAATAAGAGAAAACTTTGATACTACTTCACCATTTGGTAAAGCTATGATTGGAATCTTATCTGTTTTTGCTCAACTTGAGCGAGAAACTATATTAGAAAGAACAAGATTAGGATTGAGAAAAAGGGCAGAATCTGGTTTATGGCGAGGTGGAGGTAAAATTCCTTTTCCTTATGATTATGATAAAGAAAAAGGAATTCTAGTTCCCAATCCTGAAAAAGTTGCGATTTTAAATAAAATGATTTCACTTTATTTAGTAGGAAAAAGCTTTCATAAAATAGCAACTATTGTAGGAATGGATGAAAGCCTAGTTGAAAAAAGGATACTCAGTATTACAAATACTGGAAAAGTTCCTTATAAGGGAGAAATATTTGAAGGCGAGCATGAGCCTGTAGTATCAGAAGAAACTTATCAAGAAATTATTCGAATGAATAAAATGCGAAGTAAAACAAGAACAGCAAGGCATTATCTTTTATCAGGTAAAATATATTGTGCTCATTGTGGAGCAAAGTATCGTTACCAAAAATGGGGAAGTAGAACAATATGTTATTGTTATTCACAGCAAAAGAGTAAACCTAAATTTATTAAAGATCCAAATTGTAAAAATAAAAGAGTTGATTCATTTGAAATTGAAGATGCAGTTTTAGAACAAATATTTCTAATGTCTTTAGATGAAAAAAAGTTAGATAACACTTTTTCTTTAGCTAATGTGAGTGAAATAGATGAATTACAGAACAGATTAACTGTGATAATTAAACAAATAGAGAATCTCTTAAATTTTATAGCAGAAGGTATCGACATTATCGAGATAAGAGATAAATTAAAATCATTGCAAGAAGAACGCGAAAAGATTCAAAAAGAGTTGGATGAAGCAAAAACAAATAATGAAAAAATAGAATCTACAAAGAATATGGTATTAAGTTTGAGAACATTTTGGAATATGATGACATTTGAAGAACAAAGATTAGTTATTGAGTGCATAATTGATAAAATT